>JBHIVS010000005.1:0-27565 GCA_041987885.1 Pseudobdellovibrionaceae bacterium
TTGGAAATCTTCCTTCATCTGCGTGGGAACTCCATCAGGTGTGACGTTGGCTCCAGAAGGCGCTCAGCATGGTTGGAAATCTGACGTTCAAATTCCAAATCAAATCACTTGGGAACCCTATTTCTGCCAAGAACTTGATTGGATCATGGTTGACTCTATTAAACGTCATGTTCTTAACGACAATGCTGGCAGATCTGGCGTTTTATTAAGACTTGTTACTCGTGGTGCTGAACAAAAAGACTTTACGAAGTATCTTTCTAAACAAGCCCGCTTCAAAGTTGGCCTTGAAGGCAAACTTGCACGCGCTGAATTCCCAGTGGGTGGCGCAGTGAACGAAGAAGAAGTTTCTGCAATGAGCGAAGCAGAAATGTTTGAAGTTGTTCGTGAAGAAGTTCTTAAAGGCGCTTATTACCTGATTGATTACCGCGGATACGCTGGCTATGAAGCTGGTGATAACGTAGTAAATATTTTTGCAATGGGCGCCCTAGTTGCGGAAGCAATCAAAGCTTCTGAAGCATTGTTGGCTCGTGGTATTTACGCAAACGTGATCGTAGTGACTTCATCTGATTTACTTGTAGGTATCCAAGCCCATGAAAATGATTATGAATACCTTCGCAATGAGTTAGGTATCAACGCGAATCTTTACCTTAAAAAAGCCGAAGAAATCTCTACAGGGGATCTTGTAACTGTAGCTGGTCGCCGTGTTCCTGTTGTCAGTGTGCATGATGGCGAAGCTGGGTTGTTGGATAATATTGGATCTATCGTTGGTGTACGCCAAGAATGTCTTGCAGTTCGTAAGCACTCTAAATGTGGTCGCCCTTCTGAAATTTACAAATACCACCACCTTGATGATGCTTCGATCGTTGAAGCTTGTGGTAAAGTTCTTTCTGAAACTGCACTGGAAAAAGTAATGGTTTCTGAAAACATCCTGAACCAAACTCAAGATGCCTCTGCAAGATCAAGCCACTGGACGGATCTTTGGCCTTCATCGGCTCCAAATCAAAAACACTAGTATTTGGATTCCATGAATTATCGTGATCTTAAAGACCAAGAACTCCCCTACGATGGGGAGTTCTTTTTTTCTCAGAATAAAAAATACAAAGAATTGATTTTCTTTGTTCATTTTTACGAGGGTTCAAAAAGACAACTCCTTCGTCATATTCGTTTTGTGAACCAATTAGGCTTTGATGCTTTTGCCTTTAATCTCCAAGGTGATTTTCGTGATCTTGAAAAACTAAAGTTACCCTTCACTCCCAATAAAAAATATGGCCTGAAACATGCCTATGCCTATCAAATTGGTGAGTTATTAAATCTTATTCCTGGTGATAAAATTATTTATTCTTTTTCAAACCCATCAGGATCTGCAATCGAAGCTATTCGCGAAAGAAACTTCCGAGATATCAAAGCCTTAGTTTGCGATTCAGGCCCCAGTGGGTACTTTGTAAGATCTGGTATAAATTTATTTCGCTATGATCTCAAGGACCGCGTGACCTTACCGTTTTTACTATTTTCTCCACTGATAACTCTGAGCTGGAGTCCTTTTTTACATTTGGATATTCACAAAGATTTAAGCAAGTTCCCAAAAGACTTTCCAATTTTTACTATTGAAGGAGAGAAAGATTTACTAATTCCTCCTCCTCATATCGAAAAGATTTTTCAGAAACATAAGCAACTAAATTGGAATCGAAAAATTCTACCTCTGGCTGGACATTTAAATGGGCTTCGCGACTTTAAAGTGGACTATGAAAATGCTGTTGTTCCTTTTTTAAAAAAAGTTTCAACTCAAGATTCTTTAGAATCTTAGGTTCACAGCCAAATTAACCCCTGGATTTCCGCGATAGCTCTCCGCAGATGTAAATACTAAGTTTGGAATAACTTGATAGTCTAAAATTTTACGATAAAACGTATGACTCCAAGATACCGAAAACGAATATCCATTCATCTGATAATTAGGTCGACTTATACTATCGACAAATACGTTGTAAGCGATACTAGATTTATCAGAAAACCACTGACCAACAGAAAAACCATTTTTGACATTAAACTGACGTTCGCGATCTCTATAATCCGCCTCATTGATTAATGTAAAAGTATAAATGACAGACAGCGGTTTATTAAAGTTTAGAGAGATAAAGGTCCCTGTTCCCACATTAGGCTCTGCATAAAACTTTAATCTTGGATTGATTTTATAATCTTCTTTTTCAACTAAGCTTTCAAACGCCAAGGTATTTGAAATCTGCATAAACCCATCAAAACTAATACGCGGTTGAAATCTAGTTTTTACATTTCCGAGCAAAGATACTAATCCCAAACTCGCACCATAGTCTCTTTCTCTAGGAGCTGTTCTGAAGTAATTTTGGCTGACACCATTTTCAGTCGTATCATCGTAACTTGTAAATGTTAAAAGCCAGTATTCTTCGACATTTGGTAAACGCAAATTTAAATCAAATGCTATGTCTGTTTTCGTGCCGTCTAGTTCATTGTGATAAGCCGAACCAACAACCTTTGCGTAGGTCTCATTTTTTTCATCTATATATTGCTGACCCGCCAACCAAAGATCTAAACCTTCTGCAACGGTATTAATCCACTTACTAACAACAATATTACTATCAATAAAAGATTCTTCAATTCTTTCAACGACAGGGCGTTCACTCGATGTTGGGGGAGCGTTATGCGCTGGGGCTGCAACGGAATTAATTCCCAAAAGAAAAAATATCGCTGCTAGAATCCACGTTTGCCCAAACTTCATGTTCACCCTGTATTCGAAAATAAATTTAATGACTTTTCAAAAGAAGATATGTTCTTCTCATAAACATGAATTATATTATTCAGAAATTTATTATTTTGTCTCTGTTATTTTTCACAACTTTAAAGGCAAATGCCTATATCCCACAAAGAGGAAATATCAATCTCCTACTTTCGGGCTATAGTTTTCAGTCACAAATCAAGTCATCGACACTTTTAAGTGATGTAGATGTAAATGGATTTGGATTAACTGCCATTGGCGACGTAAATCCTCGAGGAAGTCTCGAAATTTCCTCTATATTTTTGAATAAAACATTTTATCGTTCAATTGATGGAATGTCTTTAAAGGAAGAATCTAAAGTTGTCCATGTAACTATGGGTTATCGCCACTGGTGGAAAAATTGGTTTTCCTCTTCATTCTCTTTTTTCACCGCATATCCTATGGGCACAATGACGGTGCTTGAAAGTCGCAATACCACTTCTGATTTTGAAACCTCTGCTCATGAAAAATCTCAGTCGGGTTTAGATCTTGCTTTACAAGCAGAACTCTACTCAAAAGGACGTTGGGGCGTCCAAACAGAGGCTCGGTATTCATACTATATCACAAAACTTTCTGGTGAAGACCTTCACCAATTAGGTCTTTCCATCGGAGTTAGGTACTTTCTGCAAAGCAGAGTTGCAAAACCAAAAGAATATAAACAGCTAAATACTGAAAATAATTAAGCTTAAAGCAAACTATACGAAAGTTTAGCCCTTCAAAAGCTTCTCTTTACTTACATATAATTTACATAGTATATTATATGTAAATGGAACACATCAACGACCCCCTTCAAATCTCCGAACTTGCAGGCATTACCTTCATCAAGGCCGAAAATTTACAGCCTCGATTAGGTCTAAAAACAGGTATCGAAAAAATAGATAGCTTCCTGCTATGGCAAGGAATCCCCCTAGGGGAGCTCAGTCTTTTCCAAGGACTCCCAGGAAGCGGCAGCACATCCCTGTGGACTCAATGCCTTTCGCAAGTACATAAAAATAATAAATGGGCTGCGTGGATCAATAACGACTGCAATTTATTTCCGGCCCATCTACAGCATTTACAAATCGATCTAGGAAAATTACTCGTGGCTAAAACCCCTGCTTCCGACAATCAATTGTTTTGGCTTCTTCAGGAACTTATCTCGAGTGAATTATTTGAAATCATCGGATGCACTCTTAATTCTCTCTCCCTAAAAAAACATCAGCTACAAAAGTTAAAGAGGCTTTGCAAGACCTATAAAGTATCTTTGGTTTTCATTAATCAAAAACCACTGCCCTACATAGACCCCCTCTTTGCTCTTTGTATAGATTTTTTAAAAGATTCTCTAACCATCCAAAGAGCACTCCATCGCCCCACACCATTTCATATCAAAGGAAACATCGTCCATGCGAGTCTTATGCCTCAACTTAAAGACCCCTCAAGAACCCTCCTTGCTTGATGCCTTTGTGGTCTTGAGTCCCCAAGTACAGTTTCGATATCCTTGTTATGTTTTTATTAACATCACAAGCACTCTCCATTTATTAGGGGGCGAACAAAAATGTTTAAATAAGGCCCTTGAAATTGCTAAATATTTTTCATCAACAACAACTGCGGCTATTGCAGACAGCCCTGCGTTAGCTCAGATGTTTAGCAAATGGCGCCCCTCTTACATTCAAGATCAAAAAGATAAACATATTTATAAAAATTTAGGTCTCGATGCGATCAAAGACCTTGAGGGCTTAAAAGCTTGGGAAAAAAACTCTGTCGTAGAGCATATTATTTCAGTTTGCCACTCGCTAGGATTTCACAGCCTTGAAGAAATATTTCAACTACAACTTTCTTCCTTACGAGAAAGATGGGGAAACTATGGGACCACTCTTTGGAATCGCCTGCACTTTCAAGACATTCAGGTCATTTCTCCTCATCATCCTAGCTCTCCTTTTGTGGGCTATTCATACTTGGAGCACCCTGTAGGAGACTGTAAAAGTTTAGCACAATACCTGAATCAACAACTGACTCCACTTTTTTTACGTCTAGAAGGACTGAGTCGATATTGTCAAAAAATGACCATCACTCTTTATTGCGAATATTCTGATAAAAACTACTCTCTACCAATAGAACCCATTTCTCCAAGTCGAGATCAAAAATTACTTGAAGATCTATTAGTAAAAAAACTCGAAAAATTAAATTTAGAAAACCCCATCAAAGAATTTGAGATTCAAATTTATGATACACCAGAAAAAGTTCAACAATTAAACTTTTTTGAGCCTCGTGATTTAAAAGAAGATAAATGGAAAAGACTCATCAGCTTCATGCAGCAGGCTGAATGTAAAATTGGTTTTTTGGAAATGCAGCCTAGCACATATCCCGAAGACAGCTATCAATTTGTCTCTGATTGGCCGGAAAAATTTATCCCCAAAGATGAAGTGCTTACCAAAGACGAAGCTGTTATGATTAAAACGCACTACTCTAAATTGGTAAACCAAAGTCCTCGCCCTTCTCTGCTACTAAGTGAGCCTTTACTTTTAAACTCCTATGATTCGAATAAACTTCAATTCTTAACACAATTTCCTATCGAAAGAATTGAATCTGAATGGTGGAAAACAAATTCTCAAAAAATAAAAAATAGAGACTACTTTTTCGCCTACAGCCCTCAAGGACAGCTTCTTTGGGTTTTCAAAGATCGTACTAATTCACAGGTTTATATCCATGGGTATTTCGACTAAAAACCAACTGCCCACTTTACAAAATAAAAACGTACTTACTAAAAAGACAGTCATAGCTAAATGCTATGTCGAGTTGATGGCTCGCAGTAATTACTCATTCTTACAAGCGGCTTCTTCACCAGAGGAAATGGTAGAACAAGCTATCTCCTTAAATTATGATGGAATCTCGATCACAGACCTTCAAGGACTCTATGGGGTCGTCAAAGGCTTACAAACGGCAGAGTCACCTTCTTATTTTAGCGCCTCATATCGATCTCCTAAAGATTTTAAATTTCACATAGGCTCAGAGGTTATTATATCAGAAAAAATTTCTTTAATTTTGATGCCGATGAATACTGAAGGTTACTATAATTTATGTCGACTCTTAACTCTGGGTAAAAGACAGGCTGCCAAAGGATTTTCAAAAATCAATCTTTCAGACATTCCTCAATTTTCCGAAAATTTAATCTGCTTTTATCTACCCACATGGGAAGATGAAACCTATCAAGAGCTGCATAATATTTTTCAAAATAGATTATACCTTCCTCTATGGAGAGACTTTACTTGGGAATCACGACAAATTTGTGCCAAAGGTTTTCACCTCGAGCAAAGTTTAAATGCACAACTTTTTGTAACACAAAGACCTTTCATGCACTCCTTAGAAAGAAAGAGTTTATTTGATGTTGTCACATGCATCCATCATGGAACAACTTTACAAAACTCTAAAGACAGATTGATCCAAAACGCCGAAAGATACCTACACACAATTGAAGAGTTATCTGCCCTATGGCAAGATAGAATTGATCTTGTGGAAAAAACCGTGGAAATCTCTCAGTTATTAACATTTCATTTAAATGAACTAAAATACAAATATCCCGCAGCAAAAATACCTTTAGAAAAAACTCCAGCCGAACATTTAAAATATCTTGTTTTAAATGGAGCGAAAACCCGCTACCCAAAAGGAGTTCCTGAAAACGTTCTCAAACAAATTGATTATGAAATTAGTATTATTTGCGATTTACAATACGAAGACTATTTCTTAACTCTAAAAGATATCTGTAATTTCGCAGATCAAAAAAATATTCTCTATCAAGGCAGAGGTTCGGCAGCAAATTCTGTTGTTTGTTTTTGCTTAGGATTAACCTCAATAGATCCCGTGCAATTAGATCTTTTATTTGAACGGTTTATTTCTAGGGAACGCAGAGAGCCTCCTGATATTGATATTGATTTCGAACACGAACGTCGCGAAGAAGTTATTCAATATATCTATGAATCTTATGGCCAAGAAAAAGCAGCTATGGTTTGTACTGTTATTCGTTATCGTTCAAAAATGGCCCTAAGAGAAACAGCAAAAGTTTTTAATATTCCTCTTCAAACCATTAATAAAATTATTAAACATATGGGACGGGATGGATTAAGCAGACTCTATGAACCTGATGCTGCAAAAAAATTTGATGTCGACGAAAACACTTGGCATCTAATACTTACAATCACACAGCAACTCAGAGGATTCCCAAGGCATTTAGGGATTCACTCTGGAGGTTTTTTGATCACCCATGATCCTATTTACGAAATGGTGCCTGTAGAAAAAGCCACCATGGAAGGTAGATATGTTATTCAATGGAATAAGGACGATATCGATTATTTAAAAATGATGAAAATTGATGTACTAAGCTTAGGAATGCTGAGCTGCCTAAAAAAGGCATTTTCTTTATTGAAAGATCACAAAGATCAGCAAGTAAGCTTAGCCACGATTCCCCACAACTGTCCTGCTACCTACGACATGATACAAAAAGCAGAAACTGTTGGGGTATTTCAAATTGAATCCCGGGCACAGATGAACACTCTGCCACGTATGAAACCAAAAAATTTGTATGATTTGACGGTGCAAATTGCTTTAATCCGCCCAGGGCCATTGCAAGGGGGCATGGTTCATCCCTATCTTAGACTTCGACAAAATCCGAATCCAAAAATTGAATATGCCCACCCCAAACTAGAGCCCATTTTAGCAAAAACCATGGGAGTTCCTATTTTCCAAGAACAGGTTATGAAAATTGTCGTCGCTGTTGCTGATTTTTCCCCAGGAGAAGCAGACGAACTTCGAAGAATCATGTCTTCTGCATGGAAACGGAAAGCTTCTATGGCGGGAATCAAAGAGAGACTTTTGATTGGCTTTAAAAACAATAATGTGAGCGATGAATATGCTGAACAAATTTTTAAAACAATCGAAGGTTTTTCAAATTACGGATTTCCAGAAAGTCATTCAGCAAGTTTTGCTATGCTAACATATGCAAGTAGCTGGCTTAAGTGCAATTATCCCGATGTCTTTGCGTGTTCTCTTTTAAACAGTCAACCTATGGGATTTTATGAACCTCGAACTATCATTCAAGAAACAGCCTCCAAAGGCGTTCCTATTCTAGATATTGATATTCAATATTCTGACTTCGACTACACCCTAGAAAACTTTCAGCAAAAACATCATGCATTGAGGGTGGGCCTCAGATCTTTACGTCATGCTCCTGCAATTTTTTTAAAAAGCATTGTTGAAGAAAGAAACCGAAATGGGCTTTTCTTAAGTTTAAAAGATTTTATCCAAAGAACTGAATGTCCAAAAACTCTGCTCAGCACTCTGGCTGCTGCAGGAGCTTTTAGAAATTTTAATTCAAATGCCCGAGAACTTCTTTGGTCTATTGAAAGTCTTTCTTTAGACAGACAAAGCTTTTTATGGGGCGATGAAAAAGCCTCAGACCCAGCTACAGATATTTTACCTTTTGAATCCAATTGGGAAAAATTAAAAAGGGAATATCATAGCAAAGGATATTCAGCGGATTCACATCCTCTTGCTGTTCTGAGATCCTATTTAGATGAAAAAAATCTAAAATATATCAGCCAAAAATTTGTTCCTTTTTTCAAAAGCAGCGACCTTCAAAAAATCCCCCATAAAAACAAAGTTCGCGTGGCGGGCTTATTGGCTATCACTCAACGCCCTCCTACTGCAAAAGGAATGTGTTTTTTAACTCTTGAAGATGAATTCGGATTTTTTAATATCGTGGTTAAGCCCGATATTTATCAAACTTATCGAAAACTTATTTACAACCAATCACTTTTTGAAATTCACGGAACTCTGGAGAGAGTCCAAGGCGTTACCAATATTATTGCCGATAAGTTATTGGCCTTATCATAAATATTAATCTTTAATTAATTTAAAAAAACACTTTCTTAAAAAGAAAGAACTATTTCATTTTAGATAAAACGAAATTTGACATCACTTTGGAAACGAATATATTTTGTGACATATGTTTCAAGAATTCGTCGAAATGTTTTTTACTCCTGCCACGCCGATTGCCAAAAGATATGGCTTTCTTTATCATTCCATTTCTTTAAAACACCGCTACGAAAGATGTAAACGTAATTGGCTTCCTCATCTAAAGAATTGTCAGGAAGTTTTTGAAATTGCATGTGACCGACTAGAAAATAAAAAATCTGTTGTGATTTTGGGGGCCGCCCATCTTCATGAGGTTCCCTTGCATCTTTTAAAAAAGCATTTTCAAGAAATCACATTGGTGGACATTATCCATCCACTAAAACACCATATGCTGGCAAAAAAAGACAAAAGCATCAAGCTGGTCACTATGGACCTCGGCAGCACCTTGGAAAAACTAGAAAGCTTAAAAACACTCCACGCCATTCAAGAACATTTAAATCAACTACAGAATCAAAAGCTCTTTGAGTTCAGTGCTGATTTAATAGTCTCTGCAAATATTATGTCTCAATTAGGGCTTTTACCAATCGAGGCCATTGAAAAGTTTCAAAAAAAAGAACTTACAACTCCTGAGAAAGACTCCATCTGCACTCAATTTGCAGAGCTACATATAAAAAACCTTCTGAATTGTAAAGGCAAAGTCCTGCTGTATTCAGATAGAGAAGTTATCTATAGAGATAAAAATAAAGAAATAGTCTATCAAGGATCATACCCAGTGAATTTAAGTGTATTAACCAAAGTTAGAGATTGGGTATGGGAGCTAGCACCACTCAAAGAAGCATCAAAAGATCATTCTATCGAAATGAAAGTAGAAGCCTACCTTCGATAAAAAGAAAGGCGGCTTAAAGCTATTCTATCTATCTTTTTAGTTTAAAAAATAAAGCCAATATTATTTTTTAATAGCGATATAAAGACCTTCAAATGTCGGAGCAATTACAGAGACAAATTTATCTGGATCAGCTAAACGTTTATTGAACTCTTGCATGATTCTGATTTGTTTTTCAGAAAATCTTGCTGAGGCCTCACCCCATACGGAGCCATTTAAAAAAACATTGTCGGCAAGAATCAATCCGCCTGTCTTAATATTTTTTTCGGCCCACTCTAAATAATCCATATAGGCTGCTTTATTCCCATCAATAAAAATACCGTCAAAAGGACCTAGAGCTTCTAATTTTTTAAGTTCTTCACGGGCATCACCTAGAACGAATTCTATTTTTTTATTGCCTTGATCGACCCCTGCAAAAGCCTGCTGAGCATACTGCATATGGCGCGGATCTTTTTCCAAAGTCCACAAAGTACCCTCAGGAGCCAATCCTTCAAAAATATATTGAGCAGATAATCCTGTCAGAGTTCCAATCTCGACAAATTTTTCACAGCGATGGGAACAAATTAAAGTCTTAATCAATTGCGCTTCAGCTGGATTCACACTAATACGAGCCAAGTTAAGCTCTTCAGAAAATAAACGTGATTTCTTTTTAGATTCACTTTCGGAATCTAAAAGAGACAGCATATATTCTTCAGATTTGGATATCTCAACTTCTCTCACGTTCGCACTTCCTTCTGACTAATAGACACAAAACTTACACACTTTTGATTACAAACAAAAGACCTAATTCTTAAAGTCAGATCTTTGCATATACAAATGTCATTGTGATTTAGCAACGGAATTGGCAATATGCTTAGCATGAAACCTTTTTTAGTATTTGATTTAGATGGAACCCTTATTCATTCAGCGAAAGACATCTGTACTGCTGTAAATTATACTCTCCGCGACTTTGGAAAACCTTTATTAGATGAAAAACTCATTACTGCTCATATTGGCGAGGGTCCTCGAAGACTTATCCGCGATATTTATGGCGAAGACAGCGTGGCTCCTATCAGCGAAATAGAGTTAGAACGCGTATTTATGGGCCACTATCGAAAGGTAATGCTCGACACTACTTATGTATTTCCGGGAGTTTTTGATTTTTTAGAGGCTTACCAAGGAAAGATAGCCATCATAACAAATAAAACAGAAGCTTTGGCTCGAGTTATGATTGATCACTTGGGTCTAAACAAATTTCCATGGGTCCAAATATTTGGAGCAGACACTCTGGGTGAAAAAAAACCAAGCCCCCTGCCTCTGAATACGATGATGGGACTTGCTCAAGAAACCCCGCCCAACACCATTATGGTGGGCGATGGGACTCCAGATGTGGAATCGGCCCAAAGGGCTGGAGTTCGCTCTATTGCCATTAGCTTTGGTTTCACGGAGCCTGAAATACTGGCTCGGTACAATCCGGTGGCTTTTTTGGATCATTACCACGAATTGCCAAGCCTGATTGATAGGCTTTCTCAACAAAGATGACGCATATTCACCTTAAAAAATAATCACGGGGCTCTCTGGGGGCTTGCCTCAGAGCAGCGTGGCAGATATAAGGTGAAAGCTTTTTGATAGTGGGGGGTTAACTCCGGTGAGTGACATTCTTTTAGAAGTAAAAAACTTAAAAACGCGTTTTAGAACCGATGACGGTGCTTTTAATGCAGTTGACGACGTATCTTTCTCTGTAAAGAAAGGTCAAACGCTTGGAATCGTTGGTGAATCCGGTTGCGGTAAATCCGTAACGTCTCTTTCGGTTATGCGTTTAATTCAAAAACCTGGTTCTATAGAAGGCGGAGAAGTTCTTTTCAAAGGACAAGATCTACGTTTTGTTTCAGAAGAAAAAATGCGCACAATTCGTGGAAACGAAATGGCGATGATTTTCCAAGAGCCTATGACTTCTTTAAATCCGGTTTACACTATCGGCGATCAAATCGAAGAAGCCATCTTGCTTCACCAAAAAAATCTTTCTAAAGCACAAGCTCGCGAAAAAGCGATCGATATGCTTCGCGTGGTGGGCATTCCAGCTCCTGAAAAAAGATTCCACGAATTCCCTCACCAACTTTCCGGTGGGATGAGACAACGTGTGATGATCGCAATGGCGATCTCTTGTAATCCAGAATTATTGATTGCTGATGAACCAACAACAGCACTTGATGTGACTATCCAAGCACAAATTTTAGATCTTATGCGCAAACTCCAAAAAGATTTTGGCGCGGGTATGATCTTAATCACTCATGATTTGGGCGTTGTTGCAGAAATGTGTAACGAAGTTGCTGTTATGTATGCAGGTCGTGTAGTTGAATTCGGAACTGTCGAAGATATTTTCTACCGTCCTAAACATCCATACACTCGTGGACTTCTAGATTCTATCCCACATTTTGAAACTGGACATAGATTAACTGAGCTTAAGACCATCAAAGGCATGGTTCCAAGCCTTTACAATCTGCCAAAAGGTTGCCGTTTTGCGGAACGTTGCCCTTATGCTCAAGATGACTGCCGTAATTCTTACCCAACTACTGAGAACCTACGTGGAATCCACAAAGTCGCGTGCTTCCATCCATTGTCTGATGAGGTAAAATAACTGTGAGCACTCCTCTTTTAAAAGTAGAAAATCTGACAAAAAGCTTTCCAATTTTCGGGGGAATTTTTTCTCGTGAAGTTGCCAGTGTTAAAGCCGTACAAGGTGTTTCCTTTGAAGTAAACAAAGGAGAAACTCTTGGACTTGTAGGTGAATCAGGTTGTGGTAAATCCACTCTTGGAAGATGTATTATGCGTCTGCACAGCACAACTTCTGGAAAAATTAGCTACAACGGCAAAGACATCACTCATATCGAAGGCGAAGAACTTCGTGAGATGCGCCGTAAAATTCAAATTATTTTCCAAGATCCGTTTGCATCTTTAAATCCAAGAATGACGATCGGTGCAATTCTTGAAGAGCCTTTAATTATTCACAATCTTTACAATACATCCGAAGAACGCCATCAAAGAGTTCTTGAGTTGATCGACCTAGTTGGTCTTCGCAAAGAGCATCTAAATCGTTATCCACATGAGTTTTCCGGAGGCCAACGTCAACGTGTAGGTATAGCCCGCGCCTTGGCTGTTAATCCTGAATTAATCGTTTGTGACGAGCCTGTTTCTGCGTTGGATGTTTCTATTCAAGCTCAAGTTATTAACTTGCTAATGGAACTTCAAAAGAAATTAGGACTTACTTATATATTCATCGCCCATGACTTAAAAGTCGTAGAACACGTTTCTAACAAAGTGGCCGTTATGTATTTAGGTAAAGTAGTTGAAATGGCTACCGCGGATGAACTTTATAAAAATCCAAAACATCCCTACACAAAAGCATTGATGTCTGCGATTCCAGTTCCAGATCCTCGTAAAAAAGAAGAAAGAATTATCCTAACAGGGGACGTTCCTTCTCCAATCAACCCTCCGACAGGTTGCCACTTCCACCCTCGTTGCCCGTCTATGGTCGAGGAGTGTAAAACAAAGGCACCTACTCTTGAGGAAAAAGCACCAAATCACTTTGCTTCCTGCCTAAGAGTCTAGCCTTTAGAGTCTTTGACTCAAAACCTAGGTTCTAAGGTCTAAAGAGATCTACCGCAAAAACCGATAAACTCCCTAGGAATTAAAAAATCTAGGGAGTTTTATTTTGAGCACCGCTGGCAAAATTTGGATGATTTTTAATGCTGAAACCAAACAACAAACAAAGCCTTTGTCATTAGCACAGGCTCAAGCCACTCTTTTAAACATCAGCCCTTCTGAATATCCTAAATTTTTCCTATGGACTCCCGGCTGGAAGGAATGGGTTTCTCTTAAGCGTTTCTTACAAACTGAACAACAATTTTTCCAAGTCATTACACCTCCCAATCCAATGGATATTGTATTTCAAGATATTACCTCTACAGAAACAAAAGTCCCTCATGCATCAACTGGGTCTCATAGTTTCCCAGATGATATCACTCAGACAAAAACTCACTTTGAACATGCCTATACGGAAATTCTTATTGGAGAAAACTCAGCAGAAACTCCGCACCACTTTTATGAAAAAGACTTTAATGGTGATGAACTAGATCTTCACAAAATTGAAAAGAATTCTGTTTCAAAAAAATCTTCAAAAACTACTAGCAAAAAATCACAAGATGGAGCTGATCGACGACAACAGCCTCGTCATAATTTTAAAATTGAAATTCTGTTAGTAGCGGCAACTTCAACTTTCAAAAGCTATTCACAGAATATTTCTCTAACAGGAACAATGCTTGAAGATGAAGTTCCCAAAGAATTTACTGGGAAACAATTTGATCTTATTATCGTAAATCCATTCGAAATGGATCCTCGCAAAGCAAAACTATTATTTAAAGCCAAAATTGTTGGAGATTTCATTGACCGAAGACGCCTGTCTTTTTTTGCAGAACCCAAGATGACAGAGCAATTAAATGCCCTATTACAAGCCTATATGACTTATCAAAAGAACATTAAAAAAGGGGCCTAAATAGGCCCCTTTTTTTCTAAATTTCATCTATTTAAAAACCTATTTATCTTGTCCATAAATTTTCAAACTCCAAGAATTCAGAGTTCCCGATACTCCAGAGGCAGCATCATAAACCTTTATTCTCCAAACTCCAGGGCTTGACTCCATATAAAAGGCATTGGTCAAAATAACTTCTCCTACATAATCAGTAAAACCATCCAAAGAATTTCTTGGAACAACTAAGCGACTCACAGTATTTGAAGGAGAAATTAGATCAATCGCCAGTTGTCCAATTTTCGCATGAGTAATATTCAAGGCCACAGAAACTGCCTCAACTTGCATGTTAGCGGTCACAGTGATGTCACTAGAAGCACCCACTGCACTATTATCAGGAATAGCTACTGAGGGTGAACTAGAGCTCTGCACGCTTTTGAAAGTACCAGCCACCTTGCTAACATATCCACCTTTAGCTAAGGCTATAGCACTATCGACATCTATCAATCCGAATCCAGTAGCATTATTATATTTAAAACCTGCAGCATTTGTTTGATTGCCATAATCAAACACCATAGAGCTAGGAAGCGACAAACTCAGAGGGTGACCGATATTATTACGATTAATCAGTCTCGCACTTTTTGCTAAAATATATTTTACATCTCTCCAAGTTAAGTTTGGATTTGCTTGTAGTAATAAAGCAACTGCACCAGAAGCAATCGGTGCCGCAGAAGAAGTTCCATTAAAAGTTGTCGTATAGTTACAACCCACATTTTCAGAAGAAGCTCCTGATTCAAATGAATTTCCCGTAGCCGATGTTTTTGAATATCCTAAAACACAACCAGTTCTATCAATTGTCACCAAAGCAGGATAATCGTCACCAAATTCTCCACCAAAAGAAGCCACCCAAACATTCGATCCACGTGAAGAATATGATGATGGCGCCCCAGCACCATTCATTGCTCCCGTAATGATCAAATAAGGATTATTATTTTCTCCATCAAATACCGAAGATCCAATACAAGCTTTAGAAGTGTCAGAACTACAACCGACAACATGATCATTACCTGATGACTTAATATATACCGACCCCTTACCACTACGTCCACTGGTTGTACCGGCAGCCAATTGATCTTCCCAACCCGACATCGGCACTATGAGATTATTTTGTCCATAACCCCAACTCATATTGTAAATATCATGGCCACCAGTAAGTTGTTTTAAAGTAAAACTACTAGTAGTTAAGGCTGAATCAGCTAAAAAATTAAAAGAAATAATTTTTGCCTCTGAAGCAACACCCCGACTTCCAATGTTATTACCAGCGATCGCCGCAATTAACCCCGCCACAGATGTAGCGTGCATATCTTTGGAATTGCTAGGTCCCGCATGCTCAACCATCGGAGCACCCGACTGAGTGAAATCATACGATGCATTTAAATAAACATTCGTACTTAAATCTTCATGCGTTCTTTCAACACCATCATCAGAGACAACGACCTTAATTCCACTCCCAGTATATCCAGCCTGCAAAGTCTCTAAAAAATTTAAGTCATATCCAGCGACATTTGATTTCGATGCAAATACTCTCTGACCCACGTTTTGTAAATGCCAAGCATATTTATTTAAAGGATCTGATTGTAAACTTGTCACCAACTCCGAACTTCCTGTGGTCGTTGATCCACCGAGAGCAATTTCATCGGTCACCTCAAATCCGGCCGGCGAACAATTCGTAAACGACAGAGATAACAAAGCAGCCATCCCAACCAGAGATATTTTATATAAGCGAGCCTTAGAATTTTTCATAAACACCACTTATGATCTCAAGTTCAACATTCGATACCAAGGGATCTTCTTCTAAATCTGCTTTCAGACGCTCCAAATTAAAAACAGAATTTTTTGAAGTTACAAAGTAGCGCTGAATTTCTGGAAAAGCACCGGTGACTTCCAAGTTATATTGTTCAGCAATTTTCTGAATCGCCGAAGTCTCCGAAACTTTTACGTTAAAAACTCCGGTCATTAACCCAACCATTTTACTTCTTTCGTTATAAAGCACCACTCCTTCACCTTTAACGAAATTATTCAAATCAGGATTTACGGTAGGACTTTCTACGACTTTGTATTTCGCAACATCAGCAACGGTGCCCTCTGCAAACTTATTCAAAGGCAAATAAGAAACACCCTTCCATACTTTCCAACGTGTTCCAACTAAGACACCCACCTGCTCTAAGGATTCAGTACGTGGCTTGTATATAGGTTTTTGAGTCTTTTCTTCGAACATACGAGCAGAAGCTATTTCTATTTTCTGTGGAGCTTCCTCTATAGCGGCCGTCGGAACCTGAGAAGATTGTTCACTGGATCCTTTAACGACAGAATTACCCACCACTGAAGATATTTTTTCAGAAACATCTAAAGCCGCTTCTTGATGAACGATTTCAATATTCGATTTTTTTGTAGATTTATTATAGAAAAAGAGGCCGACACCCGCGACCACAGCAATTCCAAAAGTCCACGTCAAAAAAGACTTCATCTCCACCCTCTTGTTTCTCTAAATATTGTACTAGAAATATGGAGTAAATATGGACAATTAGTTTAAAACAGGATCAATGTCTCATAATAAAAAAGCCCCTTAAACCAAGGGGCTTTTGCTGTGTCAAAATGGATCAGCTGGACCTATTTTTTGTTTTTAAAGCTCAAAAAAACTAAGAGTTAATTTTCAATAAAGTCGCAATCGTAGATTTTAGCTTTTCAACATCAAATGGTTTTTTAATATAGTCATCAGCACCGATCTCAAAGGCCTGCTTCATATCTTCTTCACTTGCCTTACCTGAAATAAAAACCAAAGGAATTTTCTTTAGATCTCTATGTTCTTTTAAAAGCTGAGCCAACTCAAAGCCATTCACCCAAGGCAAACCAACATCCATCAAAATTAAATCAACTGGGTGGTCGTCCAAGGCTGTTGAAAGCTCCGTTCCGTCAGCCGCAAGCTTAGTAATATAACCTTCATACTCAAGAATTCTCTTAAGAGCCAAACGCATTGTCTCATCATCTTCGATAACCAGAATAACTTTAGGATCTAATTTCTTTTTTGCTTCTCGAAACTGATCCAGTTGCACAACTTCTTGCGAAGCAATTCTTGCCTTGGTCATCTTTTCGATTTTTTGAACGAGATCCTTGGTATTTATTCTTTTATCTTTCATATTTTTCCTAATGAGATTCTTGACCCTCAAGCCATCTTTCAGCGTCAATAGCTGCCATACATCCTGTTCCCGCCGCAGTAATCGCCTGACGGTACACATGATCTTGAACATCTCCTGCAGCAAATACACCTTCTACATTAGTATATGTGTTATTTGCCTTTGTGATCAAATACCCTGTCTCATTCATATCCAGAATTCCCTTAAACAGGTCTGTATTCGGCTTATGACCTATGGCTAGGAACATCCCAGTGACGGGCAGTTCACGCTCTTCATTGGCTTTAAGATTTTTAATTTTTAAGCCTGTTACACTGCGACCATCGCCTAGGACTTCTTCAACAGTTGTATCGTACAAAACTTCAATTTTTGAATTTTTCAAAACACGATCAACCATGATTTTCGAAGCACGGAAGCTATCGCGTCTGTGGATCAAATAAACTTTACTCGCAAAACGAGTTAAAAACTGAGCTTCTTCCATAGCAGTATCACCGCCACCAATAACGGCAATTTCTTGGCTTCTAAAGAATGCTCCGTCACAAGTTGCACATGCAGAAACACCACGATTCGCGTAAGTTTTCTCAGAAGGTAAACCCAAATATTTTGCGCTCGCACCTGTAGAGATAATAATAGATTTTGCTAAGTGCAGATCTTTTCCAACCCATACTTTAAAAGGTCTTTCAGAGAAGTCTACTTTAGTAACGTTCTTAGTGATAAAGCGAGTTCCAAATCTTTCAGCCTGCTTACGAACAGTTGCGATCAGATCAGGACCAGTAACTCCATGCTCAAAACCAGGAAAATTTTCAACTTCTGTTGTCAACATCAATTGTCCACCGGACTCTTCACCCTCAATCATCAAAGGCTCTAAGTTAGCGCGTGCTGTGTAAATAGCAGATGTTAATCCCGCAGGACCCGAACCAATGATAATAACATTTTCAATTTTTTGTTCAGTGCTCATAAGATTTCCTTACTTTTCATTGATTAATTCCCCTAAAACTAGCAATAAATAGAGGCTAATTCATTAGTTCTTTGCACCTATAGATTCGCGTCACATATAATTTGAATATGGCCAATATTAAATGCCCACAACTTCACAAAACCATCCCGATTAAAGACGGAGGAAACCTGATGCAGACTCTGAAATCAGCTGGCTTGCCTGTGGCTTCTAGTTGTGGCGGAGACGGTGTTTGTGGAAAATGTCGCATTAAAATTGAAAGCGGTATGGAAAAGCTCAATAAAGAAACACCCTTAGAAGCTCGCTTAAAAGAAAAAAATAATTTTACAACTGAGGAAAGGGTGTCTTGTTTGACAAGAGTATTTGGAGATATCGAAATTAAAGTGGACTATTGGTAATTAGTCCACTTTCTGAAGTCTTACGAAATTAATTTTTATACCTTCACGCAAAAATATTTTCTCAAAAGCAGTTTCAAAGTTTTCAGATTTTATTTCTGAATTATGAAGATCTTTTGTTTCAAAAATAATTTTATACGGGCTTTGTGCAATTTCTTCCATAGCCCACTCGAAGTAAACCAAAGAATCTGTTTTAAAGTTAATATAAGAACCTGGCTTTTGCAGTCTATACAAAATATCTAGATTTCTTTTACAAACAAATCTGTTTTTTGGTTTCTTAGGAGAAGTCCAAGGATCTGGAAAATGAACATAAACATTATCCAACTCCCCTTCAGAAAAAAGTTCTTCAATATTAAAAGCATGAAAACGACAAATAGCTGCATTTTTACAGCCATCTTTTACTGCACGACGGATACTTTGAATTAACGGTTTATATTTTAACTCTAATCCCACCAACAGACGGTCAGAATGGGTTTTGGCGTGGTGAGCAAAATAAGTTCCGTTACCAGTCCCTACCTCTAAATCTAAAGGCATATCCGACGAAACCTTAAAAACGTCACTTCTCCATTTTCCTTTATTTAAAGGTGCGCGAACTTCATCAAACGCAACATGGGAATAAGCTCCATTTAAAGCCAGAGTGTATTCATTTTGAACAGGCAATTCAGTAGTAATATTAATTTGGCGACGGGTCTGTTGATTATCCATGGGTCATGTGATTAGTCGGAGCTTGCTCAAGGGTCAAGCTTTTCGCATCAAAGCGATTTAAACCCTTAAATTCTTTCACTCTTATTGCACAGGACATCAAATCACAGCCTTCACAATAGGATTTTTTACAAGGATCCACATGAAAGGCAATCTCCCCATCAAACTGATAACCATGAACTACATTTTCTTCAAAATTATGAGTTACATCATGGGCCTGCTGCACAGACCAAAATTCTGGGACTACAACATGTGCATCGATGTGATGAAAACGTCCCGAGCGAATCATTCTAACTTTATGAATATCAATAATACCGGTTTGGCGACTACGATTAAACTGGTCTGCAAGCTGTTCCAAATATCCTGTTTCCTGTTTGTCCAACAGAGCATCTGTAGAGTTTAAAACAATTTTTAATCCAGAATAAGCTAAGTTGAACCCAACAAAGATTGCAATCATAGGATCAACCCACAACAACCCCGTAAACTTCACAATCAATAAACCAACTAAAACACCTAATGTTGTATAAACATCAGAAAGCACATGAGTTCCACTCGCCTTCATAGCCTCTGAGTGATGCTTTTTTCCCGTCTTTAAAAGATAAATCCCAAGACCTGCATTCATAATCGTCGTAATAACAACGACAATCATTCCCATCTCTAGCTCTTTTAATTCTGGGCCATTTAGCAAAGATTTTCCGGCATAAAAGATAATCATTAATGCCGCGAAAAAAATCATCCCACCTTCAAAGGTAGAAGAAAAGTACTCAGCCTTTCCATGTCCATAGGGATGATCTTCGTCAGCCGGCTTAGCTGCGTATCTGACTAACCCCAGAGCCACAAGAGAAGAAATAACATTAACGATACTCTCCATTGCATCAGACAAAACTGCTGTCGAGTGAGTCAGAAAGTAAGAGTAAATCTTTCCACCAAAAACCAAAAGATTGACGATAACAGAAATGTTAGCCGCTAATTGAATATATTTATTAGGAGTTTCTTTGATACTGGATAAGCTCATGTATTATCTCTCCCATCTCTTGTAGAGACTGGTCAATAACTTAGTACTTATCCTGCAATTTTTCGATTGTTCTTTTTAGGTAAATCCACAACAGCGGCATCAGTTCGTACATACTGAGATACTTTATTGCGCCCACCTCGTTTAGATTCATACAGAGCATGATCGGCTCTGCGAACAAAATTTCGAGCATTAATAACTTCACCTGGATAAGTCGTAGCAAATCCAATAGAAGCTGTTAATTTCATTATATCAGATCCACTTTCAAAGGTATATTTTGCAATACTGTCACGAAGTCTCTCGCAAAACTTTTCAGCACCCTCTGCAGCAGTTTCTGTAAGGACGATTAGAAACTCATCGCCACCATAGCGGGCGGCAATGTCGATATTACGAGTACAGTTTCTAATGATTTTTCCAACTTCAGATAAAACAAAACTACCAAATAAATGATCATGACCATCATTTACAGTTTTAAAATAGTCCATATCCATCATCACAACACTCATATCACGATTGAATCGACGACCTCTTTCAAGTTCAAAATCCAAACGTTCATAGAGTGAACGCATATTATAAAGACCCGTCAAATCATCGGTATCAACCAACTCTTTAAGACGCTCATTAGCATATAATAGCTGCTCATGTAGGTCTCGAATTCTTAATTGAGATCTAACACGCGCAAGCAACTCTAAAGGAACAAAAGGTTTAGAAATATAATCATCTGCTCCCGAATCAAGAGCCTCGATAATAGCTTCGGTACTTGAATTCTCAGACACAAAAACACAAGAAGCGTGCAAAAGTCTTTCTTTGACAGCTTTTAAAATACGTAGACCAACGCCCTCTGGACTTAACCAGTCCAAAATCACTAGATGAGGCGCCCAGGTTTCGATTAACTTGTGAGCTTCCGCCTCACAGAGACAGCCACGAACTTCGTAGCCCTCCCATTTTAGAGGCTCCATCAATAGATTGAGGTTCTCTTCATCGCAATCGATGACAAGAATCCTACGTGCATTGCTTTGTTTTGGTCTACCTATAAAGTCCATATCTCTTTCAGTGTAACTCTTAGAAGACTTATCGGTTAATCTTGTAAATTAATTTAAGATTTTTCTAATCAATTGTCGTAAGACCTTTGATGGAGGCCTTGTTCGAAGAAATACATACTTAGACTTTTGACCATCCAAGCTCTTCGTAGAGGCCAGAAGTAAGTCTAGGATTATTCATTGAATTGTGGGCCGTTGTTCGCTATTACTGAAGGGGTTTCATGGACCGTTATTTAAGGATAGATATATGAGTTTAAACTTCTCTGAATACGAAGCAAAATGGCAAAAAAAATGGGCTGATCAAAAAGCCTTTGAAGCTGATAATAAAAGCACGAAACCTAAATACTATGCTCTGGATATGTTTCCATATCCTTCTGCTGCGGGCTTACATTTAGGACATATGGCTTCTTACACTCCAGGCGACATCATGTCTCGCTACAAAAGAGCCTCTGGCTTCAACGTTCTTCACCCGATGGGTTACGATGCTTTTGGTTTACCTGCTGAGCAATACGCTATCAAAACAGGTGTACATCCTGCAATCACAACTCAAAAAGCTATTGATAGCTTCCGTAATACTCTGCAAACTTTCGGATTTAGTTTTGATTGGTCTCGTGAAATATCTACTTGTGAGCCTAACTACTACAAATGGACTCAATTCATTTTCTTAAAACTTTATGAGAGAGGCTTAGCTTATCAGAAAGAAGTTCCTGTAAACTGGTGTCCAGCGCTGAAAACAGTTTTAGCGAATGACGAAGTTATTGATGGAAAATCTGAGCGTGGCGGCCACCCTGTCATTCGCGTTCCGATGAAACAATGGATGCTTAAAATCACAGACTACGCAGAAAGACTTTTGAAAGATCTTGATGATGTTGACTGGCCAGAAAGAACCAAAGAAGCGCAACGCAATTGGATCGGAAAAAGCGAAGGCGCAAGAGTAAACTTTAGGGTTAAAAACTCAGATTTTAATTTCGACGTTTTCACAACTCGCCCTGACACTTTATTTGGCGTTAGTTTTATGGTGTTAGCTCCAGAACATGAGTTGGTTCGCAAAATCACGCCAGCTTCTCACTCTGCGGCTGTAGAAAAATATATCGCAGAAACCTCTGCTAAATCTGAGGTTGATAGAAAAGCAGCCACTGAAAAAACAGGCGCCTTTACCGGAGCGTATGCTGTTCATCCAATTACAGGAAAAGATATTCCTATTTGGATTGCTGATTATGTATTAATGGATTACGGCACTGGCGCTGTGATGGCAGTTCCTGCCCATGATGCTCGTGATTTTGAATTCGCAACTAAATTTTCTCTAGATATCATTAGAGTACTAGATGGTGAGGGCGATCTTCCATTTGAAGGAGAAGGCATTCTTGTAAATTCAGATTTCTTAAACGGTCTCTCTAAAACTGAAGCCGTTCAAAAAATGCTCACTTACCTTGAAGACAAAAAGCTTGGAACAAGAGAAGTTCAATATAAACTCAGAGACTGGTTGTTCAGTCGTCAAAGATATTGGGGCGAACCGTTTCCGATTGTTCACTATGCTGATGGTTCGCGCGGAGTTCCAGTTAATGAATTACCTGTTATTTTGCCTCAAGTGGCTGACTATGAGCCCGCAGATACAGGCGAAGCTCCACTAGCTAGAAATGCTGACTGGGTTCAGTACGGCAATGGCGGTCGCCGTGAAACTGATACGATGCCAGGGGCAGCGGGATCTTCTTGGTATTTCTTGCGCTATATCGATCCACACAATGACCAAGCTCCATTTTCTTCTGAATCAGAAAAATATTGGATGCCAGTAGATTTGTATGTTGGTGGACCAGAACACACCGTAGGACATTTACTTTACTCTCGTTTTTGGATGAAGGTTCTTTTTGATTGTGGACTTGTGACCCATCACGAGCCTTTCAAAAAACTTGCACATCAAGGGATGATTTTAGGACCTGATGGTGAAAAAATGTCTAAATCCCGTGGAAATACGATTTCTCCAGAGGACTTATCAAAAACTCACGGCGTGGACGCGGTCAGGACTTTTGTAAGCTTCATGGGCCCTATGGATAAGGACAAGCCTTGGTCAGCAACAGGAATTGACGGTGTTAAACGCTTCTTGGATCGCGTGACTCGCCTTGTGCTCAATGACGATGCTCAGGTTATTGCCGACAACTCGGCCTTATCCCCTGAAATCGAGAAATTAGTTCATAAAACGATCAAAAAAGTCACAGATGACATCCAAGCCATGAGCTTTAACACGGCGATCAGCGCTATGATGATTTTTGTGAATGAAATCACTAAAACTGAGTGCAGATCTACTTTGGCTCTTCGTCCCTTTGTACAGCTTTTGGCTCCCTTTGCTCCGCATTTAGCCGAAGAGCTTTGGGAAAAAATGGAAGGAAAGGGACTTTGCTCTTTGGCTCCATGGCCAAAGTATGATAACAACCTCTGCTTTGATGATACGGTTACAATCGGCGTTCAAGTAAATGGGAAAATGCGTGGAACCATTGAAATTGGTGTCGAAGCCAGTGAAGAAGAAGCCCTCAAGGCTGCTTATGCACTTGCAACGGTAACTGGAGCTATGGAAGGTAAACAGCCTGCAAAGGTTATTTACAAAGCCGGAAAAATTTTGAATTTAATTGTTAAATAATAGTTGGGGAAAACCGAAGAGGACCCCCGATAACTTTAATTCTGGGGTCCTTAAAGCAAGGGCCCTCTCAAATGGTGAGGGTAAAAGAAATGTCTGATTGGAGTCCTGAAAAAAGTGCTGAACTTTATGGGATTAACAACTGGGGCAACGGTTATTTCCGCGTTAACAAAGCCGGAAACGTTTCTATAACACCAATGGGAAGCAATGGAGGTTCTGTTGACCTCTATGAACTTACTCAAGATCTTTTAGATCGCGGGATCAGAGTTCCAATTATGATTCGCTTCCCTGAAATCATGAAGTCTCGTGTAGAGCTTTTAAATGGATGTTTCCAAAAAGCTTTCGCAGATCACGGATATAAAGGCCTTTATAAAGGCGTTTATCCAATCAAAGTGAATCAACAACGTCACTTGGTTCAAGAATTAGTAAAATACGGTAAACAATATAGTATGGGTCTTGAAGCTGGTTCTAAACCAGAGCTTTTAGTCGTACTTGCGTTGATGGACAACAAAGATGCTTTGATTATCTGTAATGGATTCAAAGACTGGGAATATATCGAAACAGCAATTCTTTCTCAAAAATTAGGTCGTAACACAATCATCGTTGTCGATCGTAAAGAAGAATTGAAAATGATCGTTGATGTTGCCAAAAAATTCAACGTCCGTCCAAAAATTGGTTTCCGTGCGAAATTAAATACTCAAGGCGCTGGCAAATGGGTTGATTCTTCTGGAGCACGTTCTAAATTTGGTCTGACTTCTTCAGAAATTGTTGAAGGCGTAGAATTCCTTAAAACCGAGGGTATGCTTGATTGCCTTGAGCTTCTTCATTACCACATCGGCTCTCAAGTTCCACAAATTCAATCTATTAAAAGTTCTCTTAAAGAAGGCGCAAGATTCTATGTAGAGCTTTTCAAAATGGGTGCGGGCTTAAAATACATCGACGTCGGTGGCGGCCTTGGTGTTGACTATGATGGCTCTGGCCACTCTGACAGCTCTGTAAATTACTCTGAACAAGAGTATGCAAATGATATCGTTTCAGTATTGCAAACTCTGTGTGATGAAAATAAAGTTCCTCATCCAAATATCGTTTCTGAATCTGGTCGCTTTTTAACGGCCCATCATTCGGTCTTAGTATTCAACGTTCTTGGGGTTAATAATCTTCACAGATACACTCCACCACGTCCTGCGGAAAAAACTGATCCTTCGATCATGCAAGATATGCAGTACACTTTCGAAAAAGTAAATAAAGACAATATGAATGAGTGCTTCAATGACCTTGAAGTTGCTAAGCAAGAAACTCTTCAATTATTTACTTATGGCGTATTAACGCTTGAGCAAAGAGCTTGGTGTGAAGACATGTACTTTGCTATTGCGACGAAAATGTTGGATCTAGCTCGCAACAATCCTGACTACGAAAATGTGGTTGCGGTTTTGGGTAAAGAGTTGTGCGATACTTATTATTCTAATTTCTCTTTATTCCAATCACTTCCAGATTCTTGGGCTGTGGGACAGTTGTTCCCAGTAATCCCAATTCATCGCTTAAACGAAGAACCGGTTCGCGAAGCAACACTTGCTGACTTAACTTGTGATTCTGACGGCGTGATTGAAAAATTCATTGATACAACTTCTGGAGAATCCCGAGAAACTATCAATCTGCATAATTTCAAAGAACAAGATCCTTATTATCTTGGTGTTTTCTTAACAGGAGCTTACCAAGAAATTCTTGGAGACTTGCATAACTTGTTCGGAGACACAGACGCAGTTCATATCACATTGAACGAAGCTGGTTATACTATTGACCATTACGTTCCAGGTGACACTGTGACTGAAGTTCTATCTTATGTTCAATATGGTCGCTCTGAAATGGTCGACAGCCTTCGCAAGGCAACTGAAGATGGTATTCAACGTGGCGTTTTAACAAAACAAGAAGCCAAACTTTTGATTAAACATTACGAAGAAGGTTTGTCTGGATACACTTATCTAGAAGAAGCTGAATAGTTTAATTTAGTTCGTTAATACAAATACAAAAAACCTAAAAGGAGAGAAGCAATTCTCTCCTTTTTACTTTTAAAAAAGTTCTCCTCAAACTTAAAACCAAAGTCTGGATCATAACCTCTGCCAGTCGCTTTCCCACTTTCCTCTGTATAATCCCTGCGATCACATTCTAAAATAGAATCTATACACAGAGGTTATCATGCGCGTACTGGCTTTGTTGCTGACGGTTCTTTTACTGACTCAATGTTCTTATCTTCAAAATAAATCTGATCGAAATATTGCTGCTGCAAAAATGGTCTTAGATAAAAGTGGATATCTGTATGATCCCCAAGATACTTCGTGTGATGGGTTTCCCCGTGTTCAGGTGGAAACAATGCCTGGGACGTGTTTAGGATTGGTATTGCCGCGTGATCGCGCTTTAGATAAAGCAACTCAAAAAGGTTTCATCAAACCAAGAACCATTCTACAAGTTGCGAACACAAAAAGTTTTATTGTGGTCGACATGGGAGGCTGGGGTCCTAAAAATGGAAGGATCTTTTTACTGACTCCATCAGCCGCTGGTCCCTATGAAATTAAAACTTTAAAAGTAGATTTAGAAATGCCACACGGTTTGGCATTGGGGCCTGATGGTTTTTATTATATCGGCGAACGCACACGTATTTCTAAATTTCATTTAAAAAACAATCAAATCACAGATTGGACAAGAGTCATCGGGGACATCGAGCGTAAAGAGGGTTATATGCATCCTCTATCTCAGTTCGTTTTTGATCCTCGTAACGGAGATCTTTATATCAACTCAGGATCACCCAGTGATCACTGTATTGTCGATGGAAAATCAAAATATAAATCTTGTCCTGAAGAATACACTCAAGGCAACGGTGCTATTTATCGAATCCCCGCAGAGCATTTAAAAAATCTTCCACCAAAGGGTCTCAGATTTTTTGAAGTTGCAGCTAAGGGTCTTAGAAATTCCGTTGCGATGGCAATCTCTGATCAAGGATATTTAATTCAAGGTGAAAACAGCAGGGACTTTCCAGAACTGGAAGAGCCCTATGAAGAAATCAATGTTATCGATTTAGATAATGGCCGTGGATACCACTATGGCTGGCCTTATTGTTATAATTTCCATGCAACATCTCCAGAGTGGTTATTTCCAGAAAACAAAAGTTTACCCATTCACAAGCAATTCGTAAAACCAGTGGATTGTGAAATCAAACAACCCCGCGAAATCGGTGAATACCAAGCGCCTTGGTTATTAATGCCTCCGCATGTAGCCCCTTTGCATATGTCTTATTATAAAGGAAAAATGTTTGCCGATCTTTTTGGAGGACAACTTTTAGTCACTTGGCATGGTTATCAACCAACCGGCCAGAGATTAGTATCCTATGCTGTGGATGAAAAAGGCCGTCCACGTTTAAATCAAAAAAATAATTCTACATTTGGTTTTAATCAAAAGGGCACTTGCCCAACCAGAAAATCCTATTCTCCTCAAGGCGGTATGGAAAGACACGGTTCCCATAACGAAATCATTTCTCAATGGAATGAGATCAAAGGCATTCGCCCTAAAGGCGCTCCGGTCGGATTCACAG
>JBHIVS010000006.1:0-12391 GCA_041987885.1 Pseudobdellovibrionaceae bacterium
TGTTGCAAAAGACAAATCATGCGTCACGACCACTAAGGCCAACTTCATTTCATCTTTAAGTCTAAAAAATAGATCTTGAATGCGTAAACTCGTCTGAGAATCTAGATTCCCCGTAGGCTCATCTGCAAAAAGAATTTTAGGCTTCCGTACCAGAGCCCGTGCAATAGAAACGCGCTGCAACTCACCACCAGAAAGCTGATTAGGATAGTGTTTTTCACGATCAGCAAGCCCCATAAACTCCAATAAATAACTCGCTCTGTCGCGAGCCTCTGAAACAGACTCTCCAGCAACTCGACAAGGTAACATCACATTTTCCAAGGCCGTAAATTCACCTAGCAAATGATGGAACTGAAACACAAAGCCCATTTCAGAATTTCTGAACTTAGAAAGCTCTTCATCCGGAAGAGCCAACAAATCCTGATCGCCATACAAAAGCTGCCCTTTATTTGGACGATCCAAAGTCCCCATGATTTGCAACAAGGTACTTTTTCCAGCCCCCGAAGAACCCAGAATTGCAAGAGCTTCCCCCTCTAAGATATCCAGAGAAACACCTCGTAAAATTTCTAACTCACCATTTCCTTGGGGGTAAGATTTATGAATATCAATCGCTCTTAAAAGAACATTCTCATTATTCACTTCTCAATCCCTCCACTGGACTTAACGCAGCTCCTCGGCGAGCCGCTGCAAGAGTTGCAACAAAACAAATCAACAATGTTGCCGCAGAAATAGAAATCACATCCACAAAACGAATGTGTAGTTTAATACTATCTAAACGATAAACAGATCCGTTCAAAAGATTTAAACTGCCTTGCAACCATTCAAATAAAAATCCTATCGAAATCCCCAACAAAAATCCGCAGATTAGCCCCACCACACCCATCGCCAACCCTTGAAAAATAAATATCTTCATGACGTCGCGACTGGAATAACCAATGGTTTTTAGAATAGCTATGTCCTTAAATCTTTGAACAACATTCATAGACAGAGTTGCAGAAATATTAAATGCAGCAACAATTGTGATCACTAAAACTACAAAGAAAATACCAGGGCGTTCAACAGTGATAGCCTCAAAAAGATTCTCATTAGAATCTCTCCAATCTCTGACCCAATATGGACTCCCCAAATCTACTGATAAATTCCTAGCGGCCTCACGTGCATAATCAACATCCTGCATCCTAAGAATCAATCCAGAATATCTGTCTCCAATATCCGCAATAGCTTGAGTCGCCTTCAAATCTGTTAAAATAAATCTTTCATTATATTCATACTTCCCCAGATCGACGATCCCATGAACTTTAAGTTCTCCAACTTTACGACGAAATTGAGAAGGATCAATACTGTCAGCAATAGGAACTACAACTTTAAAGTTATCACCAACCTTTAAATCCATTTTTACTGCTAAGTTTTTTCCAACCAATGCACCAGGAACAGAATCCATTGTGCTTAAATCTGCTGAACCAGAAATAACTCGATTTGAAAAATTCAAAACCTTATTAAAACGATCTTGATCAACTCCTTGAATTAGGACTCCTGATATTTGCCCCTGACGAGCCAAAACAGCTTCAATAAAGGCAAATCGCGTCGAAGCAACCAAGGTGGGTTCAATTTTACGAATTCTTTCTTCGAGCTCCATCCAATCATCAGGAGTTCGAGAACGCTTCATCACCTGCACATGCCCATAAACATCCGACATTGCAATTTTCAGAGTATTTTCAAAACCACTCATAACAGCCATAGAAGCCACCAAAGCAGCAACACCTAAAATCAATCCCAATAAAGCCAAGGGGGCAGAACCCCCAAATAAGGTTTTACGTGAAAATAAAAGTTTTAGGGCAACCCACAATAATGATCGTTTCACTGCGCTGGAGCCTCAGACTGTAAAGTAGATTTTAGATAAGACATGATGAAATCTTGAACATCTCCATCCATAACATCATCAACTTGATTGGTTTCAAAATCAGTGCGGTGATCTTTAACCATCTGATAGGGATGCATAACATAAGAGCGTATTTGAGATCCCCATTCATTCGCCTTTTTTTGCGCATTCATGGCGTCTTTTTCAGCATTTCTTTTTTCGACTTCGACTTCATACAGACGAGCCTTCAACATTTTAAGTGCTTTTTCTCTATTTTGAATTTGTGATCTTTCCATTTGGCAAGAAACGATAATGCCCGTTGGAATATGAGTCATACGAACCGCAGAATCAGTCCTATTTACGTGCTGTCCACCGGCACCACTAGCTCTGAATGTATCTACTTTTAAATCTTCAGGACGAACTTCGATATTAATATCATCATCCACCTCAGCCCACGCAAACACAGAGGCAAAAGACGTATGACGACGAGCATTTGAGTCAAAGGGAGAAATACGAACCAAGCGATGCACACCAGACTCAGCCTTTAAATAACCGTACGCATAGGGCCCCTCGACAAGCAAAGTGCAGGATTTGATTCCAGCTTCCTCACCCTCAGTCATTTCCACAACTTGAACCTTGAAACCCTGTTTATCCGCATAGCGCGTGTACATTCGCAAAAGCATCGCAGCCCAATCGCAAGACTCAGTTCCACCAGCACCAGAGTTAATAGATAAATAAGAACTATTTGCGTCTAACTCTCCATTAAGAACTCTCTTTAACTCTAAATCTAACGATAACTTTTCAAGGGCAGAGACTTCAGCCTTTGCCTCCGAAAAACTGCCTTCGTCTTGGGCTTCTTCGGCCATTTCCAAAAGCACAGAGGAATCTGCCAAGCGATTGGAGAATTCATTAAATTCAGCAATGGCTTTTTCTAGAATTGTTTTTTCTTTATTGAGTTTTTGCATTTCAGCGGGTTTTTCCCAAATTGCTGGGTTTTCCGCCTGCATATTGACCTCATCAAGTCGCTTTATTTTGCGATCGAGGTCAAAGATACCCCCGAAGCTCTTTAGAAAAAGCTTCTAAGGAACTGATTTTACTTTTAAGTTCAGATGCTTCAGTAACTATAGACATAGGGGCAGTTTAATAGGCTCCCCCTGACAGTCAAGAAAAGATGAAATTCCGCGTTAGCGACGCGGCAGATAAGTTTTTATTTTTTCGCCAACAATTTTTCAAAAAGAGCATCCTGAATGCCGAACATTTCAGCAGCATCTTTCTCATTGGTCTCGTGATCATAACCCAACAAATGCAAAACTCCATGGATCAACATATAACCCAATTCTGCCTAAAATGTTAAATCATGTTCTATTGCTTGTTTTTTTAAAACCTCGGGACACATCACCAACTCACCCAAAGACTCTTCATCCATGGAATCAAAACTTAAAACATCCGTCGCATAATCTTTCCCGCGAAATTCTAAGTTCAAAGATCGCGCAGGCTTCGGATCTAAAAAAACCAAAGTTAAATCTGCCTTAGAAAGCTTTTTACTTAGCACTTTAGATTTCATCAGATTCTTTGCGACATCCGCCATCCAGGTTTCAATAAATTTTTTTGGAATGCGGGCTTTCGATTCATTCACGATATTAATGTTCATAGAAAATCATGCCTTATTTTTTAAGAGAGATATCACCCAAACCACCACCAGCTTGCTTTGGATAATCGATACGTTGGTGATAAATTCCCAAAAGAATACGAGTAAACGCAGCTTCTACTTTCGAGATATCCCTTAAAGTCAGGTTACATTCTTCAAGCTGACCATCAGCAAACTTACGTTGAGTAATATTTTTAACAATATTTTGCAACCGCGCGGGAGTTGGCTCATCCAAAGAACGAGCCGCAGCCTCAATACTATCCGCCAACATACAAAGTGCTGCTTCTCTAAATTGAGGTTTCGGCCCTGGATAACGGAACTCTTGCTCGCTGATTTCTGGATCATCTTCTTTGCGCAAATCTAAAGCTTTATTATAAAAATAACTGATCAAAGTAGTTCCATGATGTTGCAAAACACCATCAATAATCGGCTTACCTAACTTATGCTCCATACCCAACTCAACCCCATCTTTAACATGGGCAATAAGCAGGGTTTTGCTCATAAATGGAGAAATATGATCGTGAGGATTATTTCCAGGTTTTTGATTTTCAATGAAATAATTTGCGTGCTCCATTTTGCCAATATCATGATAATAACACATCACCTTGCCCAACAAAGGATTCGCACCAATCTCCTCAGCAGCGGCTTCTACCATCGACCCCACCATCATAGAATGATGGTAAGTCCCCGGAGCCTTAACGATCATTTCCTTTAACAGCGGATGATTTAAATTGCTTAACTCTAACAATTTCACGTCCGTCGTATAATTAAATACCGACTCTAACAGAGGAACAAACATCATCGCAGCCAAGGACGAAAAAATTCCTCCGACAAAACCAGCGGGAATAGCCCACAACACCTCTACCCATCCTTGATCATACTCCAAACGAGTCATCATCAAGAAAAAGGCAATCATCACTGAATTCACAAGACCTGTACGAATACCCGCCTTATAAACATCGTTTCGAGTTTTACAATTGTAAACTCCTCTGGCCGCAGCGATACCACCCACCAAGGACACAAACATAAAAGCCATGTTATAATCAAACATGATACCCATTGCGATCGACAAAAAGGCCGTAAAGAGCCAAACGATTTCACCATAGGTAATTAGCAAACCCACCAACATCGGGCCCGCCGCCACAGGCGCGGTGAAAAGAAAAACCGAAGATGGAATAATATGCGCCAATTTACTCGCAATAGCAGAATCGACGATAAACATGTATATTTTCGTACACAAAATAATTCCAAAAGCGATCAACATCATGACCGAAATGTCTCTAAATTCAATTTTTACTTTATTGATCGTAAAACGCTTTAGATAAGAGAAAAATACCATAATGGCTGCCGATAACATAATCGCCATAGAAATAGCAGTTACGTCTCTTGATTTATCAGCTCTAATGGTTTCAATTTGCTTAATAACGGCCATCTGAAATGGCTGTACTTCGGTACCAGCTGGAACAATAACTTGGCCCTTTTTAATGGTCATATTCACCGGAATAACAGAGTCTCTGGCCAATTGTTTACGATTGGCTATTTCTTGTTTATTCAAGGTCATATTCGGAACGATCAGGGCCCTTGCAAAATACAAAATATTGGCCTGATCACCTTCTGTAAAAACATTCAGATCTTTTTTATCTAATAAATTAAATCTTTCTGGAGACTGTAAATCGAGAATTTGATCTTTAGGGATAGTAAATTCTTTGCCTAAATTATTTTTATGAAGAACACGAGCCACCACATTTGCTTGATGAGCTGGAATAAAACGATCTGGGGCTTCAGCAATTTTATGATCATACCAATTTTCTAAATTGCGGATTACAACCCCTTCGAGTCGATAGCTGAACTTGGTTTCGATCAACCATTCAAACATAAAGTCAGAGATATTAACCCCTAACTCTGACTCAAATTGCTTTTTATTTCTAAAAAAATCTTGAACCTGAGATCGATAAGTCGCAACCGACTTTTTAGACCAGGAAACTTCGCGGTAATAAGCTCGCATTGTTCTGAAAGATTGAATCAGGTTTACGGACACTCTTTCAAAAACCGACGTGTCATAATCATAAATAACGGGAACTGCCTGCTCTGCTTTTAGACGTTTGTCTTCGGTAGTCACCTCATCGGTCATTTCAAAACCAATCGGAGAGGTTACATCAAACTTAGGAGTATCGCCTACTTCAAAGTTATAAGGAGCTTCAATTTGGTAGAAAATTGTATAAGACAGCAAGACACAATACAGGAAAATAAAAGCCACGCGCTTAAGATAGAGCTTGTCTTCCAATACTTGAACAAACCTTCCAAAAAAAGTCTTTTCAAGTCCCATAGAATCTACCCAATCAAGGAACTTAAGACTATGATCTTCGTAGTTCACCCGAGTATTTGGTGATTCATTTTTTTTTGAGTTTTTCCCACGTTGCATAAAAGTAGCTCTCATTCTAGCTGAACTCTGTACAATTGTCGAAACGCCTGTGACAATCACTCTAAAGACTAACCTATAGACCATGCTATACCAGTCTTTAATCAAGAGTGATAACCCTTGTTTACTTCAGCTCATATTCAGCGAAGGAGCTATATGCCTACTGCACCTACGAATCTTCGAACCTTTGAGGCCTTAGTCCAGATCGTCAAAGATATCCGAGGTCCCGATGGATGTCCATGGGACAAAGAACAAACTCATCAGACATTGACTCAGTATGCAATAGAGGAAACATTTGAACTCGTCGAAGCCATCGAATCCCCTCTAGAGCAAAAGCCCAAGGATATAAATATCAAAGAAGAACTCGGAGATGTGCTTTTTCAAGTCATTCTTCATGCTCAATTAGCGGCCGATCGCCATGCTTTCGACATTCAAGACGTTCTGCAAGGAATTAGTGAAAAGCTGGTCCGTCGTCATCCCCATGTTTTTACAGATCAGAAGGTCGCAAACACCCAAGAAGTTATTGATAATTGGGAGAAGATAAAAAAAACAGAAAAAGAAAATTCTAAAAGTTCCCCCCATAAAATACAAGTTCCACCATTACCAGCGCTTCAGCAGTCTCACAAAATTGGCAAACGCACTGAAAAATTAAAATTTGACTGGGATGACGTACAAGGAGTTTACAACAAAGTTCAAGAAGAGTATCAAGAGCTCGAAGAAGCGCTTGATGAAAATAATATCAAACACATTGAACACGAACTAGGTGACTGTTTTTTCTCTCTTGCACAACTCGCTAGACATTTAGAATTAGAACCAGAACAAGTTTTAAGAAAAGCAAATCATAGATTCTTACAAAGATTCAATCTAATGATAGATCTTATAGATCAAGATAATCTTAATTACGATTTACTCACACTTGCTGAAAAAGAAGATTTTTGGAGTAAAGCGAAGGCTCTTCAAAAAAAATTATAAATCTCAAATGAGTGCCGACGTCAAAAAGATCGGCACTTTCTAACAACTCTCTTTTTATTTCGACTTAAAAACATCCACAGAAGATCTCAAAGTTTTCGAATTCGCTCATAACTTTGACACAAGAAAAAATCTTTTTCGGTGTCATTTTTTTAGTAGTCTTGTATTTTCACATAGTTATCTCGCCTCATCCTGAGACCTTTTGCGAATTAACAAACAATATCTGAAGCTTACGCGTTCTTTTCCTTTTCCTATATTCTTTTGCAAACTAAATCCGACAAAGAGTGTGTGGACTCTTGAGGAAGGTTTGTAGATATGAAAAATAATATCGCGAAAAAAGTAGTAATGGCAGTAGCAGCGGCGACAATGATGTCAGGTTGTGATAAGGGTTCTGTTTCTTACTCTCTGCTAAATGCCGAAGCAGATTACAAACAACAAGCTGTAATCACTCCAATGCAGATTGATATTCTTTGGGTTATCGACAATTCAGGTTCCATGGCGCAAGCTCAACAAAACCTGACTTCTAACTTTCAGTCTTTCATTAATAAATTTAAAACTAAAAACTATGATTTCCATATGGCTGTTACAACAACAGAAGCTTGGGAAAAACAGTTTAATTCAAACAGTGTCAAAGCAAGAGTTAAAGATGGTGCAAAATTAAGCTCATCAGTAACTACTTCTTCTGGTGTTTTCATCATGACTCCAGACACTATCAATCTTGAAAGTGTGTTTACGACAAATGCGACTCAAGGAACTATTAGGAAATGGTGACGAGAGAGCTTTTTCAAGTGTTAAGCAAGCTTTACTTGAACCTTTCAATGCCAACTTCCGCAGAGCCTCTGCATATCTTGCCGTCATTATCGTAAGTGACGAAGAAGATTTTTCTTCAAACAGCTCTTCTTTCAATGAAAGCTATTCAAATGTAAACCTGCACTCTGTACAAAGCTACGTAGACTTTTTAGATGAATATGTTGGTTCAAAAAACTATTCAGTAAATACAATTTCAGTTAAAGACCAAAACTGTAAAAATCAATCTAATGCAGCTGCGAAAATATCTACTCGCTTACCAGAGCTATCTTCATTAACAGGTGGTATTTCTGCTTCACTATGCTCAAACTTCGCAGACTCTCTGACATTGATTTCTGACTCGATCATATCTCTTTCAAGTGTGTTTAAATTAAATCGCGAACCAGTTGTTGAAAGTATCACTGTAAAAATCAACGGATCTACAGTGGCAATGGATGCAGCTAATGGTTGGACTTACAATGCAACGGATATGACGATCACTTTCCATGGAACTTCGATCCCAGGTCCTAATGCAACAATCTCGATCGACTTCTACCCTGCTGGAATCATTCTTTAAGAGGCAAAAGGAATTTATGACAACATCGGAAACACAAAAAATAAATGATCAGTGGTACATCTTGCGTGGGGAAATGAAATACGGTCCCTACGCATATAAAACGATGATTTCAATGATTCAAAACAGCGAACTTCAAGACTACAACTATGCATGGGCTCCTCATTTAGAAAGCTGGACTTTGGTTGGAGAACTCGCAGAGTTTTCCAAAGATCGTCTTTGTCGTTTGATTGAAACCAAAGACCATCTTGCTGGATCTTTCATGGACAGAAAATGTCCTCGCATTGATATGGCAATTCCAATTTGGGCGCATAATGAGCAACTTTTTTTCGATGGCCAGTCCTTAAGTCTAAGTGAAAATGGTGCTTTGTTGTTATTAAATAATCCACTTCTACAACCGGGAGAAAAGATTCTAGTTTCTTTTAGAACTTCCGATAATAACAACGAAACGTTTAATGTTCTCTGTGAAATTATTCGCAAGAACTATACGAAGCAAAGATTAAATGTAAAATCCGGTCTGCATTACGCTGTTCGTTTCCTCTCAGTGCAAGATAACGGCAAACAACTTTTAGAAAAATGGACCCGCGGAAAAGCCGCCTAAGGAGGAAACGTTATGATGGCATTTATCAAATTTATGAATGATTCAGGTGTAGTTGGCTGGGTTATTCTTGCAACGGGTATGGGAGTTCTATTTTTGGCTCTTGAAAGAGCTAAATCTCTCTATAAAGATTACGGAATGAATGTGACAGAGTTCACAGGAAAAATTCATAATCTAATTTTAGCTAAAAAACATGACGAAGCACTTCTTCTTTGCTCTCAAATGGAAGATAAACCATTGGCATCTGCTTTCAAAACTATCCTAGAAAAAGCCGATCGTGATGACGAAACTATTTTTCAGGCCCATGATATCGCAATGAGCGAAAACGTGCCGCTTTATACTAGAAGACTGCACTATCTTTCAATGCTTGCAAACGTAGCTACTCTACTTGGTCTTTTAGGTACTATCCATGGTCTTATCTTATCGTTCGAAGCAGTTGCCGCTGCCGATCCAGCACAAAAGCAAGCCATGCTAGCTAATGGTATCTCGGTTTCGATGTATACGACGGCACTTGGTCTGGCTGTGGCAATCCCAGCGATGGTATTATTCTCTATTTTAACTTCAAGACAGAATCAGTTGCTAGAACAACTTTCTGAAAAATGTGCTAAATTGACAGAGCTTTTAACGAGTGCTCACATGCCAAATCTTAGCCGTCAAACTATTTACCCTGAAAACATGGCAGCTCCATCCGTTACACCTCCGCCTGCTCAAAAGGTTTCTTAACAGAAACCTTTTAAACAACTTTTTACGTAAAGTGGATGTAACATGAGAAAAGCAAAGAAAATAAAAATTGAGCACCATGGGGAGTTTGAACTCGATCTAGCACCATTACTTGCTGTAATGGTTAAACTAGTTCCAGTTCTTTTAATTTCTTCAGCCTTTGTTCAGGCGATGGTGATCGAGACAGAGCTTCCTCAGGTAGTTAGCGAAGCAATTCAAAAACAAGATGACCAGAAAGATGCGACTTTTATCAGCCTAGATATTACTGAAAAAGAAGGTATCAAAATCAATGTTACAGCAAAAGGGCAAACAAAAACTGAAGTCGTAAAAAAAGAAAAAGATGGATCTTACGACTTACAAAAGTTGCATAGCACTCTTGTTGCTATCAAAAAACAAAATCCAGAAGTTTTTAAAATTGATTTAAATCCAGACGAATCAGTTCCGTATGACCTAATCGTTAAGATTATGGACGAAGCTCGCCAAGCCAAAGATCAGAACGTTAAATTTCCAGTATTTGACAGCAAGCAAGGCAAAAATGTGGAAACCAAGTATATGTTTCCAGAAATTATTTTTGCGAACACAATGGAAGGTTAACGCATGGCACGCCGTAGATATGAAGTTCCTATAAAAAAGAATTCAACATTCGGTTTGAATATCACGTCAATGACGGATATGTTTACTATTCTTTTAGTGTTTTTACTACAAAGCTATAGCACCTCTGAAGTCGAACTTACTCAAACACAAGGCTTAAGACTTCCCTCTTCTGCTTCTTTCGTAAGTCCAACACAAGGTCTACAAATATCTTTGAGTTCAAAAGAACTAAAAGTTGGAGAAAAATCTGTAGCTAATCTTCAAGGCACATCTTTCAACAATGTGGATCTAGAATCTAGTGATCCTAACTTTATCAAACCTTTATTCGACGAACTCGATAAAATTGCTAAAGACGAAAATAACAAAGACAAACCACACATCAAAGACGGGAAAATTCTTTTCCAAGCTGACCGCACTTTACCCTACTCAACTCTTAAAAAAGTTATGTATACAGCTTCAATGGCAGGTTTTCCGCAGCTTAAGTTAGTCACCATCGTTGGGGAGTAGTGCATGAAAAAGACAATTGCAATTTTGACAGCCGTACAAATGATGGCCCCTATTGCCTTTGCTAAACCAAAGGCAAATACAAAGGGATTATTACCTGAACTTGCAGTCACAGGAAATAATGAAACAGAGAATGATCAAAAAGCTCTTAGCAGCGAAGTGATGATCACTCGATCTGAAAACCGTGCAATTGTTGCTCTTCAAGAAGTTATTAAAAAAAGTAAGGGAAAACCTTCAGAAGCAGACCTTTATTACCGTCTAGCTGAACTCTATATGAAGCGATCTAAATCAGGTCGTTTTTTTGATCTTCACAGAGACACTCCTCTATTAAAACTTTCTCCATTCCCAGTTCCTAATGAAAAAGGTGCGGAAGCAGTTCGTAGAGCTGTTAAAATTTATACTAAAATCGAAGCTGAATTTCCAAAATATATCAACATGGATGCAGTCTTCTTTAATAATGCCTTTGCAAATCAGCAGCTAGGTCAGCCTAAAGTTGCCCAACTTTTATATTCTAAACTATTGCAAAGATTTCCTAAATCTCCTCTGGTCGCCGATGGTACTCTTGCGATTGGTGAACTTTATTATGACGAAGGAAAATTCGAGCAAGCTCTTTCCCATTTTCTAAAAATCGAAAAAAATACGCGTGTTTACTCATACGGCATGTACAAGGCTGCTTGGTCTTACTACAATATGCGCGATAGCGATAATGCCGTTAAAAAATTAATCGACGTTGTTAAATCAAACCCACCTCTAGAAGTGGGCGAAGTCCCAGGAAATCGCCACAATCTGCGTCGCGAAGCGCTTAGAGACCTAACAGTGTTTATTGGCGACACCTATGCCGCTGACGAACTTTATGCTTTCTTTAAAAAAATCACTACCGAAGAAGAGCTTGGTCAATCTATGATTGATTTGGCTAAACTTTATGATTCGCATTCTCGTCAAAAAGAAATGAATGTCTTTTTAGGTGAATATATCAAAAGAAATCCTCTAGGTTCTGAGGTTGTTAAATCCCATCTTTATCTTTTGCAGGCAAACGAAGTTCTAAAAAATCGTGATGCCGTTATTACCCACCTTGAAGAAGCCAGCAAACTATGTAGTGCAACTTCTAGCTGGAAATACAGTCAGAAAATTGATGTTGTCGAAGCCTCATGTGTTGAAGGTTTTAGAAAACAAAGCCTAGAGCTTGCTACAAAATGGTGGGATATCTGGCTTAAAAACAAAAAAAATACAGACTTTGCAAATTTAACTCAAAAACTTTTCAAAATTATTCTGGATAATCAAGATCCTACGAAGCCAGACTATAAAACACGTTTTGCCTATGCAGAGCTTCTCTTCCAATTGGAAAAATTTGACGAAGCTACAGAGCAATATAAAATTGTAGGTGCTGGATCTACAGACCAAAAATTAAAACATGATGCGACTTATGGCGCCCTCTTCTCTAAAGAAAAAAGCATCGATAAAAAATCAGATCCTTTAAAAGAAGCCGAAAGAAAAGACTTAGCACAAAAATACTTAGCGGATTTCCCAAAGGGTGTCCATGCAGCTCCTGTTAAGTTTAAACTCGGTCATATTGCCTATATGGAAGGCCAATACGAAGAAGCAGAGAAAATTTTAAAACCCATTTCTTTGTCACAAGATAAATCTACAAAAGAACTTGCTAGTAAATCTGAAGATCTTTTATTAGATATCTTAAATATCCGTAAGGACTTTGTCGGAATCAAAAACTA
>JBHIVS010000006.1:12449-16957 GCA_041987885.1 Pseudobdellovibrionaceae bacterium
GTAGAAGAAGCCCATTATACAGAAATCCAGGAATTTGCAAAAACTGGTGATAAAGAAATAGCTTCTGAAAAGCTCTTGGTGTTCGCTAATGAACATAGAAACTCTCCTCTTTCTCAGGATGCTTTATGGCAAGCATTAAGCTTACAGTATGCTCAAGGTAATCTCTACCAAGCCGCGGAACTTTCATTAAAGTATACTCAAAAATATCCTCAAGATAAAAAGAACCTTGATGCTCTTAAAGAAGCTGCCAATGCTTATTTAGCAATTGGACAACTTCCAAAGGCAGCTGAAACTTTAATCGATATTGCTCAACAAGATAAAAAAGTTAGAAATAAAAATCTAGAATTGGCTGCCGATATTTATACTCTCAATCAAGACTATAAATTAGCGCGCAATACTTACGATAAAGTACTAGAAGGTGCTGACTCTAAAACGGTAGAGCGTATTTATGGAAAACTTTTAGAATCATTTAAAAAACAAAATGACGCCAAAGAACTTGCTAAACTTCAAAATCAAATTATGAGTAAAGGTACTGAGCCTTACACCACTCAAATTATGATTGCTCGTGCCAAAGATTTTTTAGACAAAGGAAATATGAAGGCCGCATTTGATCTTTCATTGAAAGCAAATGGACGTGACGTTTCTGCGGATATCAGAGCTGAAGCTCGTCTTATTCAAGCACAGGTTTTGGAAAAAGAGCTTGTAGCTCAAAGTGTAAAAGCCCGTGAAGATAAATTCGCAATGGTTATGTCGATGAAAACAGAAAAGCTAGATAAGGCTCATACGGCATATCATACGACTTTGAAAATGGCAAAAGACCCACAAATTCAACTAGCAGCGATGGAAGGTATTGATCGTTGTTATGGAAACTATGTCGATTCTCTTTCAAGTATGCCATTACCAGCATCTCTGTCTCCTGAAGACCAAAAAGTTCTAAGAGATGAGCTGGCAAAAATCGTTGCTCCAATTCAAGACAAAAAGAACGAAAATGCTGGGCGCCTAAAATCCTTAGCTGCATCGTTAGGAAAAGGCAACTCTGGACTTAGATCTATTGCTTCACTGCCTGTTAAAGACAGCTATGCCCCAGTGATTGATTACCCTGCTGCGGAGGCCTTTAAGCCTTATATGCCTTCAAGCGCTGACCATACTATTGGCAAATTTAGCCGCATTGAAAGCGATGACAGAAAGCTTTGTAATAAGACGGTTATCTCTTCAGGAAAATATGAAGGCATTAACATCTTTAAGACAGCAGCTAGTTGCGTTTCCGTTAAGAACTTCGACAATTTAGAAACCTTTGGTCTCGAATTGGCAAAAAGCAAAAAATTTAGAAATCTCGGTTTATTTTACGCTAGTATTGGTTCAGAAGGTCGTGGAAATACCGATAAGGCGTTATGGTTAGTAGAAGCTGCACTTAAAGATTTTAGTGAAAGTGCACCTTTCATTTACCAAAAAGCAAGATTGCTTTACAAAACTGATGGTATCAGTTCAGCAATGGGTTACTTCAGTAAAGTACTCGATATGCAACTCACATCTCCAGAACTAAAAAGTTTTGCAGGCGTGAAAGCTTACACTGAAGGAAACTACATCAAGTCGGCAGAGGAACTCACTGCCCTATCCAGAGCTGAATTAATTAGTTTTGATGTAGGCATCACTCTTTCTGAGGCCCATGCTCAAAAAGGTGATACAGAGAAAGCACTTGCAGTAGTGAATGAACTGTTGAAACAAAACAAAAACCGAGTAGAGTTTTTGTTACAACAAGCGCATGTACTTGAGACCTACAAATTAAATCCTGATCTTGCTTTGGATTCATATGAAAAAGCAATGAAGGTTTCTCAAGATAACGACATTCGCAATTGGTTAAGTAAGAAGATTGAAATTTTAAAAGCAAAAAACAAAGTCGGCCAGCACGTATACCCAGGAGACTTGTAATATGGAGGATACAAGTGAAAACTATCATCACTTTGATGGTTGCTTTCATCGTCTTGGGAGCATCCGACGGTTACAGCAAGTCTAAAGCCGTTCGTAAAGTCCAAGAAGTAAATTTTGGTGACATGGACCTTAAGGGAACAGTTCGCAACCCTGATGGAGCCTATCTTGTTCAAAAAAGAGGTATTAATTTTTTACCTCTCTATGAAGTGCAAAAAGATATGGACTCTAAGATTCGCGAATCTGCTCTATATTTAAATAAATAACTTAAGAGGTTATCATGTTAACGTTAATTGTACGTCAATCCCTTAAAAATGGGACTGCCAAATCTTGGAAAATACGTAGCGAATCTGAAGTAAAAACCTTCGGCTCTTCTCGTAATGCTGACTTAATTTCTATTGCTCCAAGTACACCTAATTATCAAGGTGTTTTCGAGTACAGAAATAATGCTTGGTGGTTTACAAGAACAGATTTCAATTCAGTTGAAAGCATTAAAGTGTCTCCTTCTGTCAAAATCACTGAAGATCAAGATATTGAATTTGATGGTTACAAACTTCACTGTTCTCCTCAAGTGAGAGAGGCAAATTTATATAAAAATTTAGAAACTAGAAATGTCTCTACCAGTGGCAAGCAGTTTCAACTTTTTATTGCTAAACAGAATGACCAAGTTCTTGAAACAAGATTATTGCCATTAAATAAAAAATATCGTCCTTCATTTGTAGCAGAGAAAAACTCAGTAGCTTGTATCCAAAGCTCTGATTGGCATTCTACTCAAATTGGTGATTTAACTATTAAGCAAAAAACTATTTCTATGGAAGATGCTTCTCGTTTAGCGAGCGTATCTGTTCAAGATTTCGTAGATAAAGATTCAAAAAAAGCTGTTTATTTTGTTTTAGGGTTTACCGCGATCATTATGGGCTTTAGCTTATTTGGTCCAAAATCAAAACTTGAAGATGTCACTGTGCAACTTCCAAAAGCCGCACAAAGCATTATTGTTAAAACGGAAACAAAACCTAAACCAAAAAAACAAGAATCTGCTCCTAAAAAGATGGCACAGGCTCCTGCTCCATCTAATCAAAAGCAAGCACCTACGGGTGGCAGCAAAGTTGCCAATATGATGAAGTCTCTTTCAGGCGGCAGAATGTCTCAGCTCTTAGGTAAAGTTTCTGCGCAGGCCGCAAAGAGCGGTAATGTTATCGTCGGTACAGGAGTGAAAGCTGGAAGTGGAGCTTCTGGTCGTGCATTAGCTGCCGTAGGAAATATGGACCGCTCTGGTCGTGACTGGGGTCGCGACGGAAGTGGTAGCGGAGTTGTTATTTCCACAGCAGGTCGTGGTGGTGGTGGTAACGCCGCTGGCATGGGAGGCTTAGCCGCAGGAGCCACAGGTTCTGGTGGAGTGGGTCTTATTGAAGAAGAAAGTGAAATTACTGGAGGTTTAGACCGAGAAATTATCGCCCAATATATCAAATCAAAATTAGGACAGATACTGTATTGTTATGAACGTCAACTAAGTGCAAATCCAGATCTATTCGGTAAAGTCGCCGTCAAATTTACTATTGGTTCTACAGGTCAGGTTGAACAGCAACTCATTGGAGACACAACTTTGAAAAATTCCAATGTTGAAGGATGCATTTTAAATCGCGTCGCTTCTTGGAAGTTCCCTGCACCACAAGGTGGGACAAAAGTACTTGTGACTTATCCATTCCTTTTCAAAAGCACTAACTAATTGAGGTTACAACAATGATTAAAAACATACTTATCGCTAGCATTTTGATGACAGTCTCTAACGCTTGGGCACAAGGTGAAACTCCAGTTCGTAAAAACGACAAATTGGATATTCAAAAGCTTGAACAAAAATATTGGGCTGCAAAAGACGACGACTTCAGCGTCGTACAAAATCGAAAATATACAAAGGCCGATAGATTATTTCTTTCTCTCACTGCAGGAAGTCCTTTTAATGACCCATACAGTGACGGTACATATTTAGGGGCTAGCGTTGGTTATTTCTTTAACGAACGTTGGGGCCTAGAACTTTCTTATTCAAAAGCATCCTTCAAGGACAACGATGCCACTGAACAATTTAAGACTGAAAATGGTACTAGCCCGGACTACAATACCATCGACAGCACTTATTTTTTGACGGGAAGCTTTGTTCCTTTTTATGCGAAAATGAGTGTCATGGATAAAGCAATTATCTATTTCGATATGGGTTTAAATCTTGGCCTTGGAATGAACAACTACCACATAGCAAGAGATATCGGCAAAGAAGCAAAGAGCTCTCCGGCACTTAAGCTCGGTATTTTCCAACAGATTTTTTTCTCTGAGCATTTCGCAATCAGAGCTGATTTTAATAACGTATGGTCTAAACAAACTAAATCACCATTTAGTCAGGCCAGCACTCGTGCTGACAGAGATGAAGTCATAAACGACAGTTCAATCATGATTGGCCTCACCTACTGGCATTAAGCCGAAGGGTGTTGGGGGGATTTATGGGATGTAAATTTAATACTATTTTAGCTATCACACTCTTGAGCTCTGCAGCCTATGCAGAGTCTCCGCTTTTAGTAAAAACTGAGGGGCGC
>JBHIVS010000006.1:16966-25063 GCA_041987885.1 Pseudobdellovibrionaceae bacterium
TCTTGAGCTCTGCAGCCTATGCAGAGTCTCCGCTTTTAGTAAAAACTGAGGGGCGCAAAGCTGCCAAAAATTTGAAAATAAAAGCCAGTAAAGTTCCAACTTTTGACCTAGTTCAGAAGAAAGTTGTTAATGGGAAAGTCAGCAACGTTATTGTGAACAGCATTCCAAAACTGGATATTGGATCAGAGCCAGTTCTTGAAGCTCCATCGCTTTCTCCTTTGCGTTTGCCAAGTTCTACAAATGAACAACCTAAACTTAAAACAACAATAGTAAGAACTTCTCCCCCACTGATTGATTTTAAATTAAAACCTTATACTGAAGTTGTGCAAGCTCCTAAAGTTGTTGCTGAAGGGGATGCTTTTCAAAAAATCCCTGATGTTTCAATTTTAAATCCATTCCCAACAACTCAGCCAAAACAGCCACATGTTGAACTCAAAGATCTTATCGATCTTAAACCTAATGATTATAAATTGCTTCAAGCTCTTATTTTCTTAGAAATCCAACAAAATTATGAAATGGCAATGGGTCTTTTTGCAGAGCTGCTCGATGATCCAAAACATCGTGTTGAATCACTTTATAATTATGCCCTAACGGCAAAAGGCTTAGGTCTGAATTCAGAGTTCAGACAATACATGGTTAAAGTAACTCAAGAATCTAAAGATAAACTTTGGCAAGAAAAAGCTACTAAAAGCTTAGTAGAAAATATCGCTGTTTTAGAAAAAACAGACATTGCTATTATTGATCCATTAGTTGCTAAATTTGATGTAGATGTGACACGCAATGATGATTATCAAATCACTCGTGCCAAGTACTATTCAGATATTGGTAAATTAGGAGAAATGGAAAATGCTCTGCTATTTATTGATGAGAAATCAAAAAGATATCCAGATGCTCTTTTGCTAAATGCATTATTTAACTATCGTCAAAACAAAGTAACTGAGGCTACTTTATATTTAGATAAATTGATGGATACAACCAAAGGAAACAAACGACTTGAGCTTCGTTCTGTCGGCGCATTGACTTTAGCTCGTATGCAATTCCAGCAAGGACAATACAAAGAAGCTTTTAAGTCTTATTTACTGGTAGACAAATCCAACCCACTCTGGTTACAGGCTATGGTCGAAAGTGCTTGGACACAAATTTTAAGTCAAGACTATGAAGGGGCAGCAGGTAATATGTTCTCTCTTCATACTGATTTCTTTAAAAATGCCTTTGCCCCAGAGTCTTATGTTGTGCGCACTGTCGGTTACTTAAATCTTTGTCAATATGGCGATGGTATCCAAGTACTTTCCCAAATGAAAAAGAAATATGCTCCATGGCAAGAAAAACTGAGCTCTTACCAAAAGGCTCATCCAAAATCGACAGACTATTATGAAACTTTAAAAACATGGGTTAATAACTCTGACATGAAAGAAATCGATGGTCTTCCACGCTCTTTCATCGTTGAGTTAGCAAGACACCCTGCATTTACGACTGTTCAAGCTCAAATTAACACTTATGAAGATGAGATTAGCAAATTTAATGCGATCGCTATAAATATGATAAAACTTGACAGACAATTAAGTCAAAAAATGAGAGAAGCCCAAGCTGAGCTAGGCGCTGTAAAAAGAAAAGTAGCAAGCGTTAAGCCCCAAGGTTTGGAAGCAAAAAAAATGAGCTCTGCCGAAAGAAAGCTTATTGCCTACAGTATTCAACAACATATTGCGAGAAAAGCAAAAACCTCTATTAAAGATTTACGTTCTCAAGGTATTGCTCGTATCGAAAAAGAAAAAGAGTCTTTGAAAAGTCAAGCCTCTAAAGCTTTAAAAGATCGCTTTACTCAATTAGCTAGCGGGCTTGAGAAAGTACTAAGCCAAACTGAAGTACTTCAATATGAAGTTTATGCGGGTGCTGGTGAACATATCCGCTACCAAATGGCTGGTGGTGAAATTTCTGAAAAAGAAAGACCAGAGCTTAAAGTAGAAAAAGAAAAAAGCTTAAACTGGAACTTTAAGGGTGAGATTTGGGAAGACGAAGTCGGTCATTACAGATCTTCTTTGAAAAACGTCTGCCCAAGTGAATCAAATATCGCAGGTTTAAATAATTAATTAAAGGAATCGTTATGACGTCCGTAAAAACACTAAAAACAATGATATTTACCCTAGCTCTTATCACCTATTCTCAAGCCCAAGCTCAGAATACAGCTAAGGGTGGCTTACAGAAAATCAAAGACAATCTTTCAAATTCTGAATCGAATTTAAAAGAATATGAAAAGAATTTAGAAACCGTTAATGGCAATATTACCGAAGTTGAAAAGGCAAAAAGTTCAGTCAATGAACAGCAAAAGCAAGTAGACAAACAGATTGCAGAAAACAAAACAGGTCTTCAGAAAATTGATGTCAAAGAAAAAGAGCTACAAAAGCTTATCAATGACGAGCAAAAGAAATTAGACATCGAAGCACAAAAAGTAAATGAACTTGAAGCAATGATTACCAAGATCAAAGACAATCAACTTAAGAGACAATCAAATATCTCCGAATATCAATTGCAGATGAAACAATTGACTGAAGAAAAGAAAATTTGGAGTTCAAGAGACAAAACTCTGCAAGATCAAAAGAGTTCTGTAAATGAAAAAATGAAATCATTAGCTTCAGAAGAAAACGATTGGAAGCTAAAAAAGAAAGGTTACGAAGGCGAAGTTAAACGCTGGAGTAAAGAAGTCGACAAACAGAAAAAATTGACTGAGACCTATGAGTCATTGTCTGAAGTAAAATAATTTAAAATTTTCCGTTCCCGTTTAAAATCCGCTTCAAAGGATCTCCCTTAAAAAGGAGATCCTTTGTTTTTCTTTATTTAAAAAAATCAAATAGTTCATCATAAGTCAGTGCAACATCTAACTCATTACGAACCCTATCCCCTAACACAATTTTATAACTCTCTTTGGCGTCAGCAACAGATCCTCGAGCTGAAAACTCGGGGGGCTCAACGCCTAAATCTAGCGACGCTCGATGATAGAATTCTTTTTTTAAAGGGTGTGATCTTGCGACGGCATTATAAAGTTTCACACTTCCCAGCAATTGCGGGGATTTTTGCTGACAAAGGGCTGTAACAATCTGAACTAAGTCCACTTGATGAATCATATTTACAGGGGCATTTCCGTCAGGAAGATTTTTTCTTCCTGATAAAAACTTACCAGGATGACGAGTTTCTCCTATTTGTCCCGCGGATCTAACTATAGACAAATCTTTATTATATTTTAGTGCTAAGAGCTTTAGTTTCTTTTCTAGTTCATATTGTCTTTGGCCAGACAAATTATCAGGAATAGGTTCGGTTTCTTCACTCACAACGCCTTGTAGACTGCCGTACACTGAAGTGGAGCTAATGTAGACTATGTCCTTCGTTTTCACTTCTGCAAAGATATTTTCGTACCCCTTCTCTTGTTCTGCTAAATTCAAATTTTTTGATACAGGCAAAGTCATTACTAGAATATCTGAATTTAAAAATCTATCGGCGGATATTTGGTTTTCGCAGCAAGAGGTACTCAATGAGTCTTTCTGCCCAAGGCAAAATACTAAAGGATTAATACCTAATTTGCGGAGCTCCTCTATTTTGTGATCCCTTGTCGTCGTCCCATAAACAATTATATTTTTGCCAATAAGATCTTTTGCTAAGGCCTCCCCTAACCATCCACAACCTAAAATGCTCACGCTAGATATTTGCATAGAATCTCCGAAAAACGGGCATTAAAAACCTATCTGCATAGTAGTCTTTTTATCTTTTCAGCCTCTGCACTTTTTAAAACTAAATTTGCAGAAAAATAAACAAAGGCAGATATTAAAATAACTAAAAACAATATAAGCGTATTGCCCCTTCTGCCAACTTCTCCTGCAACGAAACCATACCCTTGAGTTGCGATAAACATCATCGAAGAAGCTATTATAATTTTAAAAGTCGCTGGAATAACTCTACTCCAGTTCAAACCAAACGTTTTCAATGGCAACATCAATAAAAGCCAAACGAGATTCACCAAAGACATTAACACCACAGATCTAATTAAACCTTCAAGCCCTGAGCTTTGCATCCAATAAGGAGCTACAATAATATGAACAAATAACCCTAAGAGGGCGCCAATCATCGGAGTAAAAGTATCTTTATGGGCATAAAATAAAGGAACCAAGACTCTATTTAAAGAAATCACAACTAAGGCCAATCCATATATTTTCAACACGCTGGCCGTATGAACAAGATCTTGCTCTGAGAACTTACCTCTATAAAACAAAGCCTCTATAATAGGCTCCGCTAAAAAATAAAGTCCGACAGCACAAGGAATAGCAAAAAATAAATTCATCAAAATACTCTCTGCTGCATTTTCTCGGAAAGATGATCGATCCACTCGAGTCACCGCTAAACTTAATGTTGGCAATAAAGCTGTGCCAATACTGACTGAGACTAAACTTAGCGGAAACTCTAAAAGTCTGTCGGCCCAATATATATATGACAAAGTTCCTTCACCAAGTTGAGAAGCAAAATAAAGATTTATTAGAGTTACAATCTGCAAAATCCCTACACCAAAAACACTTGGAATGGTTTTTGAACATACTCGTAGTACTTTCCTATTCCAGAAGTTTTTTTCAATTTTAGGCAAATAACCTTTATAGTAAAGAGCCCCCATCAAAACCGCGGCTTGCGCGATTCCCCCAACAAACACTCCCCAAGCCAAGCCATCGGCAGGCTGAAAAAAAAGATCCGTCGGCACAACAGTAAAAATAAGCATTGAGATATTCAGCAGTGCGGGAGCCGCGGCCGGCAGAGCAAAACTACCTAGAGCATTCAACAACCCCATAAAGTAAGCATATTGGCAGATGAAAAAAACAAACCCAAACATAATGCGCCCCAAGCGCACCGTTAAGTCCCAACGAGCTTCATTCAGCATATATTCAGGAGACAGTAAAATCTTAAACAATGGCTCTATAAACACGAATCCCAATAAAGTAATGATAGCTAGAAAAATCAAAAGAACGGTATAGACAGCATTTGCAAAGTTTTTAGCCGCTAAACCCGAAGAATCCTGAGATTGAGCCTCAATAAACTCAGGTACAAAGCTGACCGATAACGCTCCCTCACCAAAAAGCCTGCGAAACAGATTTGGGATTCTAAAAGCCGCTGTCCAAGCGTCAGTTACAATACGATCGAATAGAGCCCCCAAGACGATATCCCGCAACAGCCCTAGGAATCGACTGACAAGTGTACCTAAGGACATAAAACTGGCATTTTTTAAAACCTTTTTAGGTTCTGTTTTTATTACGCTTGATTCGTGAGACACCGTATGTTAATCCCTTTGGTTCGTATAAATAGTTACTGTGGAGGTTACCCCTTGGCAAATCATAAGTCTGCAGCAAAAAGAGCTCGTCAGTCTATCCGTAAAACAGCTGTTAACAATGCTCGTAAAAGCACTGTAAAAACTGCTGAGAAAAAACTAGTTAAAGCTATTGAAGCTAAAGATATCAAAGCTCTTCCTGAGTTATTGAAAGCTTTCACGTCTTCAGTAATGAAAGCTGCTAAAACTGGTGTTATCAAGAAAGAATCTGCTTCTAGAAAAGTAAGCCGTCTTTCTGTTCGCGCTACTAAAGCATCTGCTAAGTAATAACTAGGTCTCTGCTGGATTTAATCCGCAGAGAAATTCTACTTAGAAATGAATAAAGAGGGGAATATTTCGTTCTCCCTCTTTTTTTTATTTTTTTTAAAGCTTAGTCTTTTTATCTATTTTAAATAGTTTCTTCTAACTTTTAAGGGCGTTTATTCAAGTTTCTTGAAGAAACATAGGCTCTTATTTGTCGCCTAGCAGCAAATTGAATGTCTTGGAATGCCAAGCCATACATCATCTGACCATTTCCATCTTTAGCAGATGATTTAATAACTCCCCGTACAAAAACAAAATCACCGTGAGGAATTTGAAAACTCAATACAAGTTCTTTTTCTAGCTCATAGACATATTCAGATTTAATAGACATTCCTCCCTCACCGATTTCACCGGTTTGGGCGATCGCATATTTTCCTCCAGAAAGGACACCAACAGGCACAATAAGATTTCTCCGAGGATATTGTCGGCGAAATTGGGATCTTTCATCTGAGTTTTGGTTTGCAGCCTGCATGATCTACTTATCGGAACAACCAGTGTATCTCTTAAATACACCTTAGAATCGCTATAGCCATTAGTCCAGCTTAGCAGTCACGACTGCCCACCAATACGAGCAATCTCACTCTTTGCTATTTTACAAACCCGCGACAATTACAATCGAATAACAATCCTTCAAGGCCCCACAACGTGATTGTTCTTAATTCCCAGCACTTTAAAATAGAAAACAAAAAGGAGGCTCTTTATGGAAAAACAAATTTATAAAAACGACTCTAGACTTACCCGATTGGCAACTCCAACAGATCTAGGAGAAACCGCGACCAGAGATATCTCTGCGGCTTTAAATCTGACTCTGGCTGATGTCTACGCTTTATATCTGAAAACAAAAAACTATCACTGGCATATGACCGGAACCCACTTCAGAGATTTACATCTTTTATTAGATGAACAAAGTACCCAACTTTTTGCAATGACAGATCCTCTAGCAGAAAGAGTGAGAAAAATAGGCGGAAGAACCATTCACTCAATAGGGCACATTTCACGCCTTCAAAGAATTTTAGATAACGATGCTGATTTCGTCACTCCGCTAGACATGTTAGCAGAACTTTGCGAGGACAACAGAGCCCTGACAAGTTATTTACGCCAAGCCCATGAGGTTTGCGCAGAATACAAAGACATTGCCAGCACAAGCCTTATAGAGCAATGGATCGATGAATCCGAGAAAAGATCTTGGTTTCTCTTTGAAGCCTGCCAACAATATCCAATGCAAGGCTCTCCTCAAAAAATGTAGATTTTAATTTTTAAGAAGCTCTAAGTCCGCAGGTTTTTAAAACTAAATTTTCTAGCCAAATATGACTAGAAAGCGGCGATGACTTTAAAGCTTTATCAGTTTCAGATAACACAACCAAAGTTTGCTCTAGCTTACGGCCTGTCCACAGACGGGCCTGAGCAATATAATTCTCCAAAAAGAAAGGTGGCACTTGTGCGTAGTGAGCAAGCTTTGCCCCATGCAGCCCCTCATCCATCCCTTTTTTTATAGTCAGTAAAATACGAATATGACGAGCCAATAAGGACACAATACCTATTTCGCTTTGTCCTTGGTCTAATAAATTTACCAGCAACTCCAAAGCTTTTACGCGATCGTTTTCACCAATGGCTTTGGTAAAATCAAAAACACTTTCTTCTTTGGATCGTGATACAACTTGATTGATGTCCTCTAACTCGATCTTACGATTGCCACCTACGAACTCACCGACTTTTTTTAGTTCAGCTTCAATCTCCGTCAAATTATTTCCTACTAACTTATGCAACTGCAAAATAGCTGGATTAGAAATGGTCAGTCCCAAAGACTGAGCAATATAATTTACCCAAGATGGAACTTGATTTTCATAGGGTTTTTTAAACTCTATGCAATCTGCAATTTCCAATAACTGGCGAATTTGTTTTTTTCTTTTATCAATACGGGAACCAATTAAAACAAAAACAGTAGAATCAACGGGGGACGTAATTATAGACTCTAACTGAGCCCATTCTTTATCTGTAAAATCTTGAGCTTCCTTAACAATAACTAAGCGCTGAGGAGCCATCATAGGCAGAGTTTCTACAGCATCCTTAATAGTTACAACATCCGCATCACTGGCATAAAAAAGACTATAGTTAAAATCAATCGCACCTTCATTTAAGACAGCATATTTAAAACGATCTACACTTTGATTTAAAAGATACGGCTCTTCCCCATAAAGCAAATACAATGAAGCAAACTGCCCTTTTTCAAGATCTCGATAGAATTTCTGAGCATCAATTTGCGCCACTAACTGGGGACCCTTTAATTTTAATGATTAAAAATTTTCGGTAATACGATCGTGGGCTTCTTCCATCAAATCGTTTGCCATTTTCTCAATGTTTTGCCTACGGGCAGAAAGATTGTAAAGAGGATTTACCGAGTTTACACCCGCCAGCGTAACTTGAGGAGCCACATAGGT
>JBHIVS010000007.1:0-209 GCA_041987885.1 Pseudobdellovibrionaceae bacterium
TTTTCGGTTCTTTAAAATCAAGAAACTCTTTGGGAATAAAATTTAAGGCTGTATAGCTACTTTGAGTATTTGAAATAAAATGAATTTGATATTTTTCGTCCGCAGAATAAATTTTTTCAGGAATATTGTAGTGATCAAAAATATGATCATTGATAACGATAGTTCCTCCTTGTTCCAGATATTTCTTTACAAAATGGGTAGAGCTTTCA
>JBHIVS010000007.1:219-24772 GCA_041987885.1 Pseudobdellovibrionaceae bacterium
GGCAGTTTAGTTCTTTGAGCTTTTCTAAATTATTAAAAGCCAAGCGACATTCAATTTTTTTTAATAAATCAGGGTGAACGCTTTTTCCTGTGTTTTTTATAAAAGTAATAAGATCGCGTACAAATTTGAGGTCATTCGGCGACAGAGTATTTTCATTACTATTTTCAATAATAGTTTTTAAAGATTCATTAGGAGAACTTTCAATATTGTCCATAGCCGTATAGAGTTTTTTATTATGTGAGGAGTAAATATTTTCTATTTTGGTTGATACCAAAGATGGCGATTCTTTGTTTTCAATATAGTTTTGAAAATCAATAGTTGAAGCGCCAGGTCCTTTGATAAGGCTTGCGTGGACCATTTTGTACGGAGTTAATAAAAGAATTGTAGTTGTTAAAAATATATTTAATGAGCTTTTCATAAATTTCCTAATTGGGGGTAAATAACTTCGATATTTTGAGTTCTTCTATTGCGTTCTTGCTTCTTGATAGTTCCTGATTTTTGTTGTGGATTTTGAATAACCGCAAAAAAAGGTCCTTGATGTTGAAGTATTTGTGAACTGCTATCTTCATCGATTAAAACAGCAAATTGTCTGGGATTTAGAGGAGCTTTTAATATCTTTAGACGATCGCCTACTTTAAAGTTTCTTTTGCTTCCGTCTTCTGAGGTTGTAAATAGATCGACGACTCCTCCAACATTTCCTATCAAACCCTCAAGTGATTCTGCATTTATGATTTCTATAGGTACAAGAACCTTACCTGGAGGTATAAATGTATCTGCGGATAAAGCTTCTGACGATTCAATCTGAACAGAAGGCTCTGGAGACGAGGTCGAACAGGTCTGAAAAACTGCCAAGCTGCCTACGATTAAAAAGCTGATTAAGTAGAATTTAAAGTCACCATTTTTTATTTTAAAAAATGCGCAAATGGATTCTTTCTTTTTTTGAAAATAGTTATTTATAGGTGAATTGGGTTTCATTTTTTTTCTCTTTTATTTGTTTAATTTTTGAGAAGGATGTTGATATTAAAAGACTAAAAATTAGAAAGAAAACCAGCAGTTCTACAAGTATTTGCCCGCTTTGATTTTTATAGAGAGTCTTTTTGAATTTTGACTTTTTAAAGTGACATTGCATTGATCGGAAAACTCCTGAGAATATTTTAGAAATTTTGAAAATGGTGAAATGATATTGATGGAATACTGCCATTTTTGTACGAGCTCCTGTTTTTCTTCAAAGTCAGAAGGGAGTTCATATTCCGGAGCTGGATCCGGACGATTCGGAACCAGCGCAATTCCTTTGTGATGGCTCCACTCAGGAGAAAGCGACACCTTGATGATTTGTGGAGATTTTTCTTTCATTTTTTGTGAAAGATGATTTCTTAGTCGAGATAGGTTTTGATTAGTTTTTAGAAAAGTTGTCTTAATAATTGTTTGCTGGCTAATATTTAAAACTTTTTGTTTTTTTTGAATTTTATAGAGTTTAGCTCCCAATTTAAGTGCTAAAGGGTATTGTCCAGCGGCTAGGGCCGCGGCAATTTTGATTTCTACCAAAGTTTTTTGTTTGTGTAATAGAGCCGCGGGCCGATTCATTTTTTGTAGAGATTCAATAGAGTCTCTAATGTATTTTTGAGTGTTTATGAGTTGTAGACGACAGTCATGTCGAAGTGTTTCTTTTATAGAAACCACTTCTAGTAGATAAAAGAATCCAACCATCAAAGCTAAAAACAGGGGGAGTAAAGTTAAAGCCATGAGCAGAATTCCACCTTTTTCATTTTTGATAGATTTCATAAGACTAGTTTTACCTTTTTGGAAATTACTAACTCTAAGGGGAGATAAACTTTAAGATGTCCGTTGGGATTTCTATTGCTCGAGTTGATTTCGAATTTATATTTTCTATTTAAGAAGTTCAGAGAATTTATATTTTTTTCGGCTTTTGCAATGCATTCATACTTCGAATAGCTACTGCTACAGATCAAACTTTCATAGAGAAGGTGATCTCCGTAAAAATACCAAAAAGCTCTTTCAAAGCTTAATGAAAGGCCTATAAAAATTAAAATGCATACAGGTAAGGCTAATATCATCTCAGAAAGGGCTTGCCCCTTCTGAGAGATTATAGATTTTTGAATTATATAAGAGAACATTTGAGGTCCTCATGAAAAAGTAGTGGGGAAATGTGAACTGAATAGATTTATTTTGTACTGCTGCCCTCAAAGAAATCGCTGAAATCTTTTTTCTTTACCATATTGTCGGTAACATCATGAGCTTTTCGATTTTCGCCACCTTGCCCTCCTAAGGCGTCAGCGATATTTGCGAAACGGACGTTGATATTAGCTCCGACGACACGAATGACAGAAATACTGCCAACAGCGACGACGGCGACAATAATGAGATATTCGACGAGACCTTGGCCTTTTTGGTTTTTTATAATTTTTTTTTGCATGGTTCCTCCAGTAGGGAGGTTGAGCTGCAAAAGAGACGGAAGATGTCGGAGAGATTTAAAATAAAAAAAGGTCCGATTTCTCGGACCTTTCGGAATTTCTATTAGATATTCGGCGGACTATTTCTTTTTAGCCTTAACCTTGGCTTTTTCTTCTTTGGCAGCAGCAGCGGCTTCTTTTTTTGCTTCGGCTTTTTTGGCTTTTCTGCCATTGATAATTCTGTCTAAGATTTCATAGGCTTCTTTTTGAAGATCATTTTCAAATATAAAACGATAGAAACCTTCAATTTCAGGGCTTTGACGGAATTTTTTTAGAGATGTTGGAAGGCTATCTGATTGAACGAAATCAATAGAACTGCCGTCTTTGGAAAGCTTAACTTTTTCAGCCATTTGGATTCCCCTAGTCTATGGATTGGTTTGTATAACGGGGAGTGGCATACAGGCAAGAAAAAAAGGCCTCTTGACCCTCAGAGACGTTTTAGACCTTCAGAAATATCGACTGTGGAGTCGAGCTTTTTCAGGGGGTGCTTTGTGCTCGTGCAAAAAATAGGATAGCCTTATTAAGTATTGAATTTTCTTGGTAAATGACGGAAATTGTCGGGTCTTGATGTTGAGGGGGAATACTTGCAAATTCTGAATGGAAAAGAAGTCGCAGCTCAGGTGCGAGCTTCCTTATTGCCTCGAATCACAGAAATTTATCGAAAAATAGGGCGTCCTCCTCATTTAGCTGTGGTTATTGTTGGTCAAGATCCGGCAAGCCACGTTTATGTTAAAAATAAGAAAATTGCCTGTGAAAAGGTAGGAATGACCTCGACGATTCACTCTTTGTCGGCTGATACAGATCAGGAACAGCTCAATCATATTATTGATTCATTAAACAGTGATCCAAAGGTAGATGCTATTTTAGTGCAGTTTCCTTTACCTGCTCACTTGAGTGCACATGAAGTTCTGCAAAAAATTCTTCCTGAAAAAGATGCAGATGGTTTGACCTATAATTCTTTGGGATTCTTTTTTGCTGGAAGGTCAATGGTGACTCCGTGCACTCCTGCGGGCGTGATGGAAATTTTGAAATATTATAAAATTGAAGTGGCTGGAAAGTCTGCTGTAGTTGTAGGTCGTAGCAATATCGTTGGTAAGCCTATGGCGCAAATGTTGATGAATGCGAATGCTACAGTAACTATGTGTCACTCCAAAACCAAAGATATTAGAGATTATCTTCGTAGAGCAGATATAGTTGTTGTCGCTGCTGGAAAAGCTCGTCTGTTTGGGAAAGATGATTTTAAAGACAATGCTGTCGTCATAGATGTGGGCATGCATGGTTCTGGCAGTGGTAATAAACTTTGTGGTGATGTGCGTTTTGAAGAGTTAGACGGTCATGTATCTGCGGCGTCTCCAGTTCCCGGAGGAGTCGGGCCAATGACAATTGCCATGCTTTTAAGTAATACCTGCTATTTAGCAGAAAGACGTGCTGGTCTATAAAATTTTTTGTTCTAAGAAGATTAATAAAATATTGCAGGAGTCCATGGTGGGATTTAGAGCAATTCTATTTTTGTCGACGTATTTGTTTTTTGCATCTGCAGTGGGATTTACATTAAAGTATGAAGCCTCCGCAGTGATCCCTAATGGTTTGATACATCAAAAAACAGTGGTCGGTGGTTTGTCTGGTATAGTTTATAATAATGATAAAATTTATGCTGTCTCCGATGATACGGGCAGAGTGTCTGAACCAAGATTTTATATTTTAAATATCACGTTTAAAAAGAACTCTCTGAGTGTAAGCCCCTTAGAATCCGTTATTGTTGATCCAAAAAAGAAATTTTTAAAACAAGAAGATTTTCTAGATCAAGAGGGTATGGCGAAAAGTCACGATGGCCATTTTTTTATTTCGACGGAAGGTCGAATGAATAGTATTCCTCGTCAAGCAGCTAGAATATTTAAAATTCAAGCGGATGGTGCTATTTTATCTGAATTAAAAATTCCTGAAAAGTTTTCTCCGGATACGTTAGGAGAACAAAAAAAAGGCATACAAAATAATTTGGGATTTGAAGGATTAACGACATCAGAAGATGGAACCACTCTTTACGCAATGACAGAGGCTCCTTTGTTTCAGGACGAATTAATGCCGGAAGGTTCCGTTACAAGACTGTTGGTTTGGAAACCCAAAGAAAGTTCAGAGTCTTTTAAAGAGCACTTTTATAAGTTAGAACCTTTAAGTCAGACGGATCAAGGGGTTGAGGTATTTAAAGGACCTTCGGAAATTTTAGAAGTTTCTGAAAATAAACTATTAGTTTTAGAACGAGGAGTTAGGCTTTCTAAAACCTTAAAGAGGTCTTATACGGCTTCGTTATTTTTAGTAGATTTTACGAAGGCGACAGATATTTCTAAATTGAAAAACTTAAAAATGCCTGATGTCGTTTATCCTGAAAAAACCAAACTTCTGGATTTTGAATCGAATTACTCAGGAATAAAAAATAAAGTTGTAGAAAATTTCGAAGCAATGAGTTGGGGGCCTTTACAAAAAGATGGCAAAAAAACACTTATCATTGCGAGCGACAATAATTTTTCAAAAAATGAAAAAACAGAATTTGTTTTATTCAAAGTTGAAGAATAGTATTTTTTTTCATTAAAGAACTTCGTGTCCCTCTGATATAAGTTCAGCGGCTTCTGTTAAACCGAGTAAGACAGAGTGAAACTGACTCTGACTTCTTAGTTTGTTTTCTCCGAAACGTTTAACGAACTCGGCCTCTATTAAGGGCACTTTTGAGGTTCCTCCTGTTAAGGTCACTAAATCTACGTCTTCGGGCTTTACTTGCGCAGAGGTCAGGCATCTATCTAGAGCTGTGAATATTTTATGAATATTGTCCTGGGACCAATCTTCAAATTGAGGTCGTGTGAATTGATCTTTGATTTCCAGTTCTGGATAACTAAAAACAAAATCTACAGATTGATGAGTCGAAAGGGATCTCTTGGTTTTTTCTATTTCTTCAAAAACTGAAAAGATCTGTTGATCTTCGATTAAGGTAAAGAGCCTTGAGACTGCGAGTGCATCTTTGTCAGTTAATGAAGTCTTTTGAACAGTTTTGATAAATTCGTAGGTATCTTTTTCTTTGAGATGAACAATATGAGCTGGATGATTAAGGCGTAAGCTTACATTTTTCGGCATGGTTAAAACATTACTGCTCATCGGAAGTTTGTATTTAGCTTTGGCACCGAAGTATTCATTAAGCCGATTGGCCATGAATAAACTATCAAAAGCATCTCCCGCGAGGGGGCAGCCCTCAATGGCCAAAACGTCCTTTTTTGAAAATTTATGAGGCGTCATTTTGATTAGGGTAAAATCGGAGGTTCCTCCTCCGAAGTCACCGATCAGGACGATTTTTTCGGAATCTATATTTTTCCGATAATCGAAAGCTGCGGCTAAGGGCTCCGGTACAAAGTGGACCTCTTTGAAGCCAGCAAACTCTGCGGCTTTTTGCATGCGATGAAGAGCAAAACCATCTTCCACATCATCCATTGAATATCTAGCTGGTCGGCCAATAATCGCTTTTTCAACGGTCTGGCCAATATTTTTTTCGGCTCTTTTTTTGAGCTCCAGTAAAAAAGTACCGATCATTTTTTCCAGAGTTAAAATACGATTTTCTAAAACGGTACCTAGATAATTTTTATTGGGAAGATGTGATTTGAAGGATCTAAAGAGTCGACCTTCCATATCGTGGTCAATATATTCGGAAATAGCTTCAGATCCATAAAAGCAAATATCGGGATTTGGAAAATAAAGCAGAGTACGCATCATCGTTTGATCACTGTTTTCTGGATCAATTTTAAAGGGTTCATGCTTTTTCCCAGAGATAACTCCCCCGACTAGAGAGTTACTGGTTCCAAAATCGATAGATAGATAATTTGATGAAGACATGGGACGAGTGTAGCACAGAGCGAGACTTTTCAGCTATGTTAAATAGCCAAAAAATCTCGCTCATTATAATTATGAGTTTGTTGTAGAAGCTTGAACTGCGGGAGTTTGAACTTGGCTAGCAGCCATTTGGGCCATTTGAGCTACTGTGGCTTGAGCTTGTTGGGCTTGTTGGTGATAGTAGTTCAGTTTATTGACATATTCTTTGAGAGCATCATTTTCCTGCTTTAGAATATTCATCTGGGTTAATGCTTGTTGTAGATGACTGAAGTAATCTTGAGCTTCAAGAGCTTTTTTGTCTAAAGCTAACTTCATTTCAACAATTTTGCTTTCAGCGACGGACATAAGATTTTGTAGAACTTCGTTTTGCTTTTGAGCTGAAGTTTCTACTTGTTCAAAAGCAGAAGAAATTTTTTCGATTTCTTCGTTCAAAGAAGAGATTTCTTTTTCTTTAGCAACTAGAGTTTCTTGAAGATTGTGATTTAAAGATTCTAAAGAATTTTTGCTAGAATTTAGTGAATCAATTTGATTGATGAAATCAGTTTTTTGTAAATTCCAGTTTTCCAGTTCTTTGGTAAAAGCTGTTTTTGCTTTTAAAAGCTCAATCGCTGTTTCATCTTTAAGTGCAAGAGTAAGCTCTAATTCATTTTGAAGGTGTTTGTTTTTTTCAAAAAGAGTTTGGCTGTATTTTTTTTCTTCGCTTTGAATTTGTAGAGCACGAGCTTTTAAGCCTTGGATTTCTAGCTGTAATTGAAGGCTTAGTTCCAGAGATTTTGCTAGGTCACTGCTGAGCTTGGCATTATGACTTCTCTCAGTACCTAATTGATTTGCAATTTGTTGCAGTTGAGCGTCTACATTTCCGGGCCCAAAAGAAACATTTTGAAGAGAGTCGATTTTTTTCTGAAGTTCTTCTTGAGAACCGACAAGTTCAGAGTGGAACTTTTTCATTTGTGACTGCATCTGTTCAAACTTTGGTTGAGGTGTCGAGAGACCTTCCTCTAGTTGCTCAGAAACTAAATCGTTCATTTTAGTGCAGATCTCATCGAATATCTTTTCGTGCTCAGGAGTATTCATCATAACTTTCATTCTGTTCAAGGTCGCTTCGGAAGTCATTGAAATTTAACGACAAGAGTCGGGCTACTCGATAAAGGTCCAGTGCTAAAAATTGGCTTCCCAAAAAGGGTATTTGTTTATTTTATGGACACTTTAAAAGCCCTAAAATGTCATTTCACGCAAATATTACCAAAGCAGAAGCCTAGAGGCAGTTTGGATGGTTATTTGCAAAAAAAAACATTATGGTGATCCTCAGTTGAACGTGTTTTCCTGAATAGGAGTTAGAAGTATGACTATAAATGCCTACAAAATAAGCTTAATAGCCTCTTGTTTGATGGTTTTATCGGCCTGTGGAAATAGTTTTGAAGAACGTTTGCAACAATCCATTATTGCCAATCAAACGGCGACTTCTTTGGAAGAGTGGGCAGCTTCGGAATCCAACAGCGATAAGGTTTTTGCGGATTGGCGCACAGAGTTTTATGCGGGTAATAAGCAAACCGGAAATGGCTCTGTAGGCAATGAAGTTTGTAAACAGCTATCTAAATTGGATGCGGCTTCGTTAGCTCAGTTTGATAATAATATTTTAGACAAAGAAAATGAAACTTTACTGAAGGATTGTAAGCAAAATTTGGTAAAGAAAATTGATGCCTATTACAAAGCTCAAGAAGCTTCTTTAGGACCTAAAGAGTGGAGAGATCAACGTACGACTCGTCACTTTCCTGACAATATTCAAAAAAGAGATTTTAGCCGTGGTTATTTTGCCGTTAATGGGGATTTAGCTAAAAAAGAAGTTATTTTAACTTTTGATGACGGTCCTTCATTGGAATATACACCTCAGATTTTGGCAGCATTAAAGGCAGTAAATGCTAAGGCTATATTTTTTACTTTAGGAAAGGCTGCGAAGGCTAATCCTGCATTGGTAAAAAGGATAGCGGCAGACGGTCATGTGGTGGGAAGTCATACTGTAAACCATCTTTGTATTGGAAGTCAGAAGCAATGTAGAAAATCAAATGGTGGTAGACTTGTTTCTTATGAAAAAGGCGTGGCTGAAATAGCTGGTGGACATAATATCGTATTTGATATTTTAGGATATGCAGATCATTTCTTTAGATTTCCTTATGGCGGAAGTTCTCCGGCATTAAAAAATTATTTAGCGGCAAATCAAGTGGGTGAGTTTTTCTGGAACATTGATAGCAATGACTGGAGAAATCAAACGCCGGCGAATATGATTCAAAGTACTTTGGCTCAATTGGATAAGCATGGTCGTGGTATTATTTTGTTCCATGATATTCAAAGAAAAACAGCCATAGCTTTGCCGACTCTTCTGGAGAAAATCTATGACCGAGGTTATAGCATTGTATTATTGCAACCTATGGATGCTAGTAGTAAGTATAAGCGTCTGAATCCTGGAAGTAATGCTTCAGAAAAAAAATAATCATTTTATAGTAATTTAAAATATAAAATTTATGAATCGCACAGATAAAGACCGGCCCTCTACATGGAGGGCTTATAAAGATGGAATGTGTAAGGGTTGTTACGGCTCATGTTGTACTATGCCGGTAGAGGTTAAAATAAGCGATCTCATCCGCCTTGGGGTTACCACCGAGGACGAGGCTCAAGGGTCTTTAAAGAAATTAGCAAAAAGACTTATGAAAGAAGGCATCGTTGTATCCTATAGAGCTGGTACTGAGTTCTTCATGTTGGCTCAAAAAACAAATGAGGATTGTTTGTTTTTAGATTCAAAAACTCGTCTATGTACTGTTTATGAAAATCGCCCTGATACCTGTCGTAAATTCCCTTCAATAGGGCCTCGCCCAGGGTTTTGCCCAAGGTAACTTCACCAGAGATAAAGTAAAAAATAGCCCATCGTTCGATTAGGGAAAGTGTAACAGCTCTCTATACTCATTTAGTTTGTTTATATGATCTTGTCATAAAATTAACTCTATCTTAACAGACAAAATCAACCTTCATACAGTAGAACCTGTTCAAGATTTTATTTAGGAGTTACTTATGAAACTTTCAGTATTTCTATGTGTATTGTTGAGTCCAATTTTTTCTATGGCAGCATCTGGAGCTGTTTATCAAGCGACAACTCTTGCCCCGAAAGAGTTTAGAACAATTACTGTTGATTGGGTTATGTTAAACAGATCCGAAGAGCACTCTCGTATGGGAGATCGCTTGGATATCGGCAGTTCAAATGTATTATTTAATGGTCAATATAATGTGTTGAACATTCAATACAATAATCGCGATATGCATTATCACTACACGGGAGAAAAAGTATTGGTAAACAACTGGGATTCAGGTTGTGGCTACGGTTACAAAGCAACAGCAACTATTATCTCTAGAGAACCAATCACAGGAATGTCTCCACGTTTACAAGATGACCTAAAAATTAGAGTTAAAATCTTAGATACAAACGACACATGTCATTCAAACCCATCAGTACAAATCATCGATTACAAACTGATCAAAAAATACCAACCATAAAAATTAGTCGATAACTAGTTTTTCAAAAATGGCTTCTTACCCACAATCTACTCCGAAAACACGGGATGAGATTTACAAGTAAGAGGCCTTTTTTATGCGCAGAACCCAACACTTTCATCTCCCCAATAGCCTAAGAAGATAGCCCTTTCGGGCTGATCTCCACAGCCGACTCATGCGATAGCAATGAGGCGCATGCGAGGACTTCAGCCCGAAAGGGCTATCTTCTTAGGTTATTGGGGAGGGGCAAAGTCTTCGTGCTTCAAGTCCCCCAAAAGAGAGGTTTGTAAAGAAAGTAGACAGTGGGGTCCCTAGATTGTCTTTGATCTTAGGTTGAGACAATCAACGGCTCTATAGTGGTTTTAGATTGGCACAAGCGATGCTCTTCTTAGTGGTAAGGAAGAGGTGTATTTATGGACTTCGCAAATAGAAAACTCGAAATAGCTTTTGGTGCTGCGGTGGTAATCTTCGTTGGCGCTATGGGCTGGATGTTTGCTGGTGGGTCTAAAGGAATCTCAGATCGTTTTGGGGATCTAGTTTACGAAATGCCTCGTCCAAAATCCTTGGTAGCAAGTTTGTTTGAGCTAGGAGATCGATCTATCACTCGTGATTACAAAAATCCGTATGAAAAAGCTAAAAAACAGTCTCAAAATAAGGCAGATAAAATTGAAACCCCAAAGCCATCTGTTCAAAAGAAGGCGATTGCTCAAAAACCAAAAAATTCTGTGAAACCACATGAGTTAAAAAAGAAGTTTGATATCAATGTAGTGCAGGCTGCAAATGCAAAAGCTGCCTTTTCAGGTGCTTCGGATAACTATGGAACTGCCGGTACAGCTTATTCTGCGAATAGAAACACAGATAAAAAGACAGAGACGATCAATGCAGAAAAATTATCAGGATCTCAATGGAGAGCTTTGATGCAAGCTGATCCAAGTGAAGAAAATTTAGCTAAATTTTTAACGGCTTATTCAAAAGGTGAAGTTGAGTCTTCGGTTTATTTTCAAATCGTCAATGATCTGCTTTCAAGTAATAGAACAGAGACGCAACAGTTAGGTGTTGTGGCTTTACACGCTAATTATAGCTCTCAAGCCTTCATGACGGCGAGTCAGTATTATGATATTGTTGATTCATCTCTTCAGGGTAAGTTGCATTCTTATGTACAAAACTATGCAACGACAGCTCGTTTGGATATCTTAGCTTCTGTATTGTCTTCGAGCGATTCAGATTCAGTGGCTCTTGCTACGCAAGTTGTAGTGGAAGGTTATCAGGCGGCTAAATCTGGGAATGCTTTAAGTTCTGATCCTCGCTCAATCCGCGGTGATAGTGTAAATGGAACTATTAGCTCTTACAGTAAATTCGTACCTATCTTTAGAACTTTATCTTCTAGCTCTGACTCGACGGTGGCTAATTTAGCGTCTGCGGCTTTGAGTCAAATACAAACTTCGGTGGCATCTCTTTAAGGCTAGACAAAATCACAATTTTTCGTCGAAAATGAACCCATGTTAAAAGGGCTCATTTTTTTTAGAATATGCATAGTTTCTCTATTCTTGTTCGCGGGTATTCCTGCTTTGTCTGCATATCAACTTCCGAAAAATTTAACTGACGCTGATCAAAAGAAATTATTTGAAGTTTTAGGTTTTGGAACTTCTTATAAATATGCTGCGAATACTTATCCTTTGGGAGGATACTCTGGAGTTGAGGTTGGTTTGAGTCTTGAAATGATTTCAGCTGAAACTTTAAAAGACCTTGGTTCTGGAACACCTCAATCTGGGGACATTCATCTTTATACAATTAGTATGAGCAAAGGACTGTACCACAATGTGGATGTCGGTTTTTCTTTTACTCCATCGTTACAATCTGAAGAAATTAGAACATATGGTGGATTTGTTCGTTGGGGATTTTATGAGTTTGATAATTTCCCTATGATTTTTTCGCTTGCCCTGTATGGTGGAGGAGCGAACTTTAGTAATTTGTTGAGCTCTACAACTGTTGGCGGAGACCTGTTAGCTACCGTGACTATTGATGATATTGCTATATATACAGGATATGGTCGCTTGAGATCCAACGGGACTTTTATTGGAGGAGCTGACGGAATTACAGATGATCAAGAAACAAGTAGTCAGGATATGTATTCATCTCACATACTTTTTGGAGTAACAGTTAAATTCGATAAATTCTTTGTGGCTTTACAGGCGGATAAATACAATGAATCCGTTTACACTGGTAAAGTTGGTTTTAGATTCTAAAAAATTAAAAGATATTTTTTATTAAAGATTACTTTTGTGCGTTTTCGATGATTTTTGTCGTCGATTTTCCATCGACGAATTGTAAAGACATTACTTTACCACCATATGACATCACAAAGGGGGCACCTACGATGCTTTCGATTTTCCAGTCTCCGCCCTTTACAAGAATGTCAGGCTTTACTTTGTGAATTAAATTTTCGGGAGTGTCTTCGGTAAATAAAATCGTCGCATCTACAGCTTCAAGAGCTGCGAGAATTTCTGCACGGTCTTGTTCATTTTGTACAGGGCGAGTAGGACCTTTGAGTCTTTTCACACTAGCATCAGAATTGATTCCGACGATCAGTGCGTCTCCGAGTTTTTTAGCTTCTTGAAGATAACGAATATGTCCAACATGCAGAAGATCGAAACAACCATTTGTGAAAACTATCTTTTTTCCTTCAGCTTTTAACTGAGAAATAGTTGTTTCAATTTTTTCAGATGCACAGACTTTGCCCATTTATTTAAGACCTTTTGTAAAGCTTTGTTCCTGTGATCATTCCCGCAATGTCTTTTTGGAAGATCAGAGAAAGCAAAGGTAACACAATAAGGCCAGTGCCGATAGTCACTAGGCTGCGCGCAATTACTTTTAGAGAATAAGAAGCTTTCAAGCTGTCTTCAGGAAGGCCGATACGTTGGTCATAGGCCCATTCCCCAGGAGTACAATTCGCAAATACACGATTTACTGTCAGGTAAATAAAACTTACAGCGGCAACAAGGGCTAGAGTTGATAGATAGATCAAACCTTGGTCGTCAGGATTTTTAAGATTTCTAACAATGTCTACTTTTGTGATCGATAAAAGAATGATCATGCAAAGTAAACTACCAGCAACAACTAGCATGGAATCTAAGAAAGCCGCAGAAATACTCCAGCCAGCTTCTTGGAATTGAGGTTTAGTTTCGACTTTGCTTGCTGTTTTTGCTTTTTCAGCAGCTTCTTTGTCTAGGCGACGATTCTTTTGAAGTGTTTTAAGGATCTCATCAACAGCAGCGGCTGTGCTGTTTGAGTCCGGCATATCATTGTTTTCTAAGAATGCTGGAACCTCAGGGATAACATCATTTTTACGAGGCAGTGGAGAGCGAAGAGGATCAATTGGAGACTCTTCTAGTAGACTCAAACCATTATCTTTGACGATAGGTTGGAAATCATCATAACTCTCGGCTTTTTTAGAAGGGGGAGTTTGTTTCTTTTTGTGAAAGCCTAAGCCATCAGTTAGTGGCTTAAATTCAAATTCTTCAAAAGGATCCATGCCTTCTCCTTGCATTAGCACATCAGATCAAAGTCATACTTTAGGACGGAGACTAAAGTCATGCAAGCCGTTTCCACTCTTAAAACCTGTGGACCTAGAGTGACTGGATGAAGGCCTAGTTCTTGGAGTTTAGCAACTTCAGTATGGGAAAAACCACCTTCGCTGCCAACAATAATCCAAATATTATCAATACCTTGAGGGTATTTGGACTTCATTTGTGTGACATAATCCTTCATACCAAGGACCGAATCGCCCTCATATGCAAATAGACCCACGCTGTTAGGTTTTTGGTTAATTTTTTCTGCGAGTTGGTCAAAGTTGCAAGGTTCTGCCACTTTCATTAAATCGCCTCGCCCAGATTGTTGAGTGGCCGACTTAACGATCTTGTCCCAACGATCTGTTTTGTTCGCAGAAAGTTTTTCGCCTTTTCTTAAGAAGCTGAATTCAGAGAAAAAGGGATGAACAGAACTAACACCCATTTCTACAACTTTTTCCATAATCGAATCCATTACGGGGAATCGAGACAATGAGAGAAGTAAGTGGATGTGAGGAGTTTTTAGAGAAGGAATGTCTCTGACCTCGAGAACCTGAGCGATGGCTGTTTTCTTTGAGACTTGAGTTACTTCAACAAAATAGGCTTTGCTGTCTTCGGTGATAACCTCGAACTTGGAGCCTACTTCTTGGCGGCAAACATCAAATACGTGATGGAATACATCACCCGTAAAGTTAACTTGGTCTTGAAACAGATCTTTTTTCTCGATCCAATATCTTCTCATGATTATTCCTAGTTATATATCTGATTGAACCCAGTATCCGACCCATTCGTCTTTCTCAAGACGGCGAACAACAGTCAGACCAGAACCTTCTAAGAAATTTTCAAAGAAATGATTATCACGCTCTTCAAGAATTCCAGTAAGCAACATATGCCCACCTGGCTTTAAAACTCTTTTTAGATCTTTTTTGATATTGATCAAAACACCATCAATGATATTAGCAACGACAATGTCGTATTGTTGAGATCGCATATCTTCAATTTGTGTTTCTGGAACTTCGATAGTTTCTAATTTATTTAGTTTAACATTATCACGGGCAACACGACGTGCTTCGGGATCAATTTCAATTCCAACAACAGTTTTTACTCCGGCCATTTTCGCTAGCATAGCTAAAATTGCAGTTCCAGTGCCGACGTCTAAAAGACTCCAGTTGTTCACTTGATCTGCATATTTTTTTGTTAGCTTATCTACAAAGAATGCCATCATTTGAGTTGTCGCATGTGTTCCCGTGCCGAATGCCATTCCCGGATCAATATAGATAGCATGTTTACATTCAGGAGGAGGAGTTAACCAAGAAGGAACAACCCAGAAATCACCAACAAGCTTGAAAGGTTTGAAGCCTTTTTTCCACTCTTCGAGCCAGTCTTTGGTTTCTTCTTGATTGATGGACCAACCGATTAATGGAGAAAGCTCTTTGAGTCCTTCGAAAAAAGAAGCAGGGGCTTCAGTTTGAAAAAAGACATCCATTTCGTGAGTTTGATTATGAAGAATTTTTGGATCGTAGGTCAGATCCGGCTGAGCAAAAGATAAAACCTCTGTAACTCCAGAGGCTCCACTTTCAAAGCAGTGTGTAGTTAGAATGTCTTCAAGTTCCGCAGGAACTTGGCTTAGGCGGATACGATAGTAAGAATTTGTTTCACTCATTCCGAGAGTTGTTATCAGAAACCAGCGTTTTTTCAAGCTTTTCTGACTTTGTATTCTCTGCTACCGCTATAGGAGTTTTGACTTCCTCGGGCTTTGCAGTTTCTACAGGGATTTCGGCCGTTTCTGCGACTTTTTTAGGGGGCTTTGACTTGTCGATGAAAGAGCCTGTGAGGTCAATTTGGTCTCCGGTCATGATGCCAATTTGCTCAAGCATTGGTAGTTCATCTCTAGAAAGTAGAGTGAATTCTCTGGCGACGACGACCTTGTCATAGATCGCAATAATTTTTAGTTGCCCCACGGGGACAATGATTTCTCCAACAGCATTGGCGCCACTTGCGTCACGTATATTTAGTTTTCGTACAGCTGTGACAACGAGATTTTTTTTAAAGCCAGAGCCCACAGAGTTACTTATGTAAAAATCTTTATAAATAGGAGCATCTTCAGCCAGAGTTATGTTTCTGCGAACGTCTACAATAGTAGGCTTTTCGTAGGCATGGGCCGAAATACCAGCGCATAAAACTAAAAGCGATAATATAAAGGACATAGTTAAAACCCTTCCATGAGTTTGATCTATTTCTTTATCGGCCATCCCAAAATGAAACTTTAATTTCTCTTTAATGGAATTGCAGGGGGTCGTTTGGAGGAGGATCTTTTATGAAGCTTTAGAGCACACCTCTACCTAGGTAGAGGTGTGCGAAGAGAATGAACGTATAGAATATTGTTTTAAATAAAGTAAACTGCGGAAGAGTTGTAAAAAATTAGTCTTTTTTACGAGTAGGTTTAGCAACTTTAACACCACCAACATACTTTTTGGCTTTCGGTGCGAGTTTCTTTTTCTCTGAAACTGCTTTGCCTTTGTAGGTCTTTTTAACCTTAACATCATCTGGGCTATCAACAAGGAACACCCTTTGCGCAGCTTCTTCCGTGACATAAGCTAGTTCACCGATCTTCAAAGAACCGATACGTAGACGACCGATAGCCACACGTTGAAGGCGTAAAACATCAAAGCCAATTTTTGCAAACATCTGACGAATCTGACGGTTTTTACCCTCAGTAATTACGATTTTGTACCATTCGTATTTTTCTGATTTGTTGTCGCCAGATTTTTTGATTTTTTCGATATGTTTAGCAGATACCTTGCCACCAACGATAGAAACACCTTTGCGGAGTTTATCTAAATGCACGGACTCAGCTTTACCATCGATTTTTACTAGATAAGTTTTTGTAACTTCTAGTTTCGGATGCATAACTTTGTTGGCGTATTCACCATCATTTGTCAGAAGCAATAGGCCTTCGGAGTCCCAGTCAAGACGGCCTACAGGGAATAGGCGGAATTGAGACTCATCAAGGTATTCAGCAACTGTTGGACGACCTAATGGGTCTTCCATTGTTGTTAATACACCAGCTGGTTTATTTAAGATCACGTAAATTTTTTGAGAAGATGGTTTTCTTAGAGGTTTTCCTTCAATAAGAATTTTATCATGTTCTGGATCGACTTTAACGCCAAGCTCGTAAACTTTTTTACCGTTTACTGTAACTAGGCCTTCTTCGATCATGCGGTCTGCATGACGACGAGATGCTAATCCGCTGTCAGCGATTAATTTATTGAGTCTAATCCTTTTATCGGAGTTATTTTCAGACATTCTTCTTCAACCTCAGGTAAGTGTTGCGCAATCAATATATCATTATTGAAGTTAGCAGAAGAGATATTCTTACGATTGTAATCAGTCAAGGCATGTCTTAAATCTCGAACCAACAAAGTCATGAGCTTGTCTCCTAAAAAGACATTGTCTAAGGCCATTTCTGCTTTGTTGAGAACGATTGAAGACCACTTAAGAGCTTCTTGGTCGTTTTGCTGCACAAGGGAGCAAGTACGTTCGAGTTGAGCAATTAAATCTTGATAATAAGGGTCCGTACCTCTGTCCACAAAAAATTGTTCGAGGCGTTTGATAGGGAAAAGTAGGCGAGTTTGCTCTTGAAGAGGATCATTTTTAAATTCAGCAAGCTTTTGAAAAACGTAGCCTCTAAGCAATACACCTGTAACTTTTTCATTCTGGAAACGAAATTGCGCCGTAATATAGGGAGCCACTTCGATTTTATGAGTATGTTCAGAACTCAATTCTAGGTCAGGCGTGTAGTATAACGCCAAGTCATCACGAAGAGGTTCTAGACGACCTTCACGAATTGTGAATTTTTTGTCGTAGGTTCTGACTTCAAGAGATTTGTCCTTACGAAGAACAATAGCAATTGCACGTTTGCTTTGGTCAGGCAAAACACGAAATTTTTCTCCATTAGGATATTTATGCTTTAGGTAAGAATGAACAGCCTCTAAAAGATCTACACTGTCATCAATTTCGATGACTTGCATTTTTAGGGGATATTTGAGGAAAGATGTATCGAATTTCTTTTGATAAAAGCTGTTGAAATTTTCTAGTAAAAACTGAACTTCACGACTGAGCTGCTGTTTGTTTCCAACCCAATGTGGATAGTCCATCGAGTAGTTGAAAAAGCCCTGAATAACATCGGGCGTCAAATCAGATTCAGCAGAGGGAAAACCACGTAGATAATTGAAAAATGAGAGACGAGTTGGCGTGTTCTGAGGATTTAAATCAGATACAAACTTTAAAAGTTGTCCAACTTTCAACATTTTTCGCCCTCCTTTTCGCTGATAAAGTATGAATATTTGAAATTTTAGTCCAGAGAAAATACAATTTTAGAGAAAGATTTTTTGAGTCCAATGGAGGGGCCAAAATATGCAGAAAGAGCTTAATCCTGAATTGTTTGGGGAAAGAAAGGCTTCTAGAGAGCCAAATAACGAAAATCGTATTTCTTATAACGCTCCTCAGGGGAACTATTTGAATACTGATCGCCAGATTCATGAGTTAAAAGTACAAAACCAAGCTCTAATGGACCAACTGAATAAAGTTATTGGGACATTAAATGAGGTTATTAAGTCTTCAAATCTTAAATTTGAAAAGCAAAACCAGCAGTTAAACCGACTTGAGCAAAGCCACAATGGGCTTGCAACAGAGGCTGGACAGAAAATTTCTCAATTGGGTCAGCGTTTGAATGAAAGAAAGAGCTTTGAGCTAAAAGTTCAAGAAATGGTAGATCGGCATAATACTGTTATTAAGAGCTTTGAGGTTCGAATGAATCATTTGCAAAAGCTTTTGGCTGAAAAGGATGCGCAAGTTGTTTCAAGCCTTGGCGCTCTTAACGAAGCTAAAATGGAAATAGCTCGTCTTAAGCGCCTTTGAATAGACTATTTGGAAGCTTTTTCCATTCTTTCGAGGAAGCTAGGGGCTTTCTCGAAAGCTGTCAAAGTTAGATCCTGTCTCCAGTTCCCGTTTTTGTCTATAAAGACGATGGTCGGCAACCCTTGAATAGAGTAGCGAGCTTTTAGTGATTTAAGTTCCGCCGAGTTTTTCGTAGCGTCAAATTTTAAAAGTACAAATTCTTCGGACTTGCTGCGAACTCGAGGGTGGGTAAAGGTTTCGGCCTCTAGCTCATGGCAGGCTGCGCACCATTCTGCCCAGAAATCAATAATTACAGGTTTTCCGCTATCTTTTGCATTTACCAAGGCTTGCTCGTCATAAGGTTGCCAGTTTAATAATTCAGAGGCTTTTACTTCTTTTGTAATAGCAAAAGGATCCTTCATAAGGTGGCTCATATTTAAAACCCCAATAGCAAGATAACCGAAACCGATAACGAGTAATGCTTGCATGAATCCTTTTTGAATTCTGCGTAAAGTCGTTAAATGAGGAATTGGCAAAAAAGCCCCGTAGATACTGGCAAGAGTAACGAGAGCCAGTCCAATTCCCATATAGAAGAATCTTTCAGGGATGAGTAAATTTAAATAGTAGAAAAAAGCAGAGAGCATCAGTGATCCAAGAATGAACTTCATTCCATTCATCCAAGGACCTGATCTAGGCAGGAACTTAGTAGCTTGATTAAATAAACCAAGAACTAAGAAAATTAAACCTAAGCCCAAGGCATAAAAAAATAAATAAAAGAAACCAATCAGTTTATTTTGTGTTGAAGCAACATAAGTTAAAATCGCAACTAAAACGGGTCCTACACAAGGGCTTGCGACAATTCCAGCAAATAAACCTGTTAGATAAGTGCTGACTAAGGTTGTTTTTGATTTTTTTGATCCGCCTAATTTATTGCGAAGAAAAGCGGGAACTTGTAAATCATAGAGTCCGTACATTGATAGAGACATCGCAAAAAATATAATACATACAACAGTAAGGACGACGGGATTTCCCAAGGAAGCTCCAAAAAGACCACCGGTAGAGGCGGCAACGAGTCCTAGTAGTGAGTATGTTGTTGCGATACCTAAAACGTAAACCAAACTATTGATAAAATTTTGAAGACGACTTCTTTTTTCGGCATCATTTCCTAGAACGGCCAATGTAATCGGGATCATAGGAAAAATGCAGGGAGTAAAACTTGTTACTATTCCCGCAAGGAAAACGAAAATTAGACCGAACCACAAGCTAGATTGTAAATAGCGATTGATATTGTCAGTAGAGAAAAAAGTTTCTGTGGATTCTGCTAACGAGTTATTTAAAACCGTGCTTGGTTTTGCAATTGCACCAACTAGATGAATTGGAACTTGGATTTCTTTGTGTGTTGGGAAAAGACAAAATTGACTAGTGCAGGCTTGATAAGAAAATTTAATTTTTAAAACAGAGGTATCTCGTACGAACTCCAAAGGAGCTTCTAGATAGGCTTTCAGAGTAGCTTCATTTTTAAAACCACTGCGCATTTTTTTTGAAAACTTATCATCCCAAGTAATAATTGGAGATATTTTTACGTTTCCAACTTTAAATTGCTCGGGCTCTGAAATAGAAATTTGGATCTTATCTTCGTAAGCATAAAACTCTGGAGGAAGTTTCATTTTTAAAGTGAGTTCCCCACCTTGTCCTGGATTCCAGTCTAGGGGATTGATGTGAGCTTCGACCAGCATAGGGTCGGTTTCACTGATGTTGGTATTCACTTGGGCGAATGACAACAGGGACGTAAGGCTAATTAGCAAGACTAAAGTGAAATGTTGTATTCTAGAAATCATGTTTTCCTTCTAAATCTTCTCTAGACCATCGGCAAGTTTATTTGTCTGTGACTCAATATTAACACATGTTTCACCGATAGAGAAACTGCGAGGTTATAAATATGGGTTTTGTTGGAATAGTCGTAGTTTTCGTGATGGTATTTGGGGGATTCCTCATAGCCGGTGGTAATATGTCCGTTATTATCAAGTCAGCTCCGATTGAGATGATGATTATCGGGGGAGCGGCTTTAGGCGCATATATTATTGCCAATCCCATGAAAATTATCAAATCAGGTATAAAGCTTTCTATTAAAGCGATGACGGCAAAAGGACCGCAAAAGCAAGACTATGTCGAACTTTTGCAAATGCTTTTCCAATTATTCCAAGCTTTCCGTAAAGAAGGCCCGCAAGGAATTGAAAAGCACATCGAAGAACCTGATAAAAGTGATATCTTTAAAGCCTACCCAAGTTTTATGCACAATCACCACGCAGTACACTTTCTTTGTGACACGATGAAAGTAACTTTATCAGCAGATATGTCACCGTATGATGTTGATGATCTTTTAGATGCAGATATTAAAGCCATTCATCATGAAGAGCATATGGCTGCTCATGCGATCCAAACTGTCGCTGACGGTTTCCCTGGATTGGGGATCGTTGCCGCCGTTCTGGGGATCGTTAAAACCATGGCCCACTTGACAGAAGGGGTTGAGAAAATCGGTGCCCTTGTTGCCGGAGCCTTGGTTGGTACGATGTTAGGGGTTTTCTGTGCTTACGGACTTATTGCTCCGACAGCGGCGAAAATGACAGCAGACATCGATGCTGAAGGTAGATATTTAGAGTGCATTAAGGCTGCGATGATTGCTTTGCAAAGAGGTGCTCCTCCGATTGTTTGCGTAGAGTATGCGCGTAGAACAATTATGCCAGAAGAGAGACCAAGTTTTGATGAAGTAGATAAGGCAACGAAAGAGATTAAAAAAGCTGCTTAGTTAGTAAAAGTGTAGAAATCCAATTTCTACACTTCTGCTATGTGAATGTAGAAAATAAATTTCTACATTTTGAAAGTGAAGGATTATGGCGGAAAAGAAACCAATTATTGTAATTAAAAAAGTCATAGTAAGCGGAGGCGGTCACCATGGTGGTTCATGGAAAGTTGCCCTTGCTGACTTTATGACGGCCTTGATGGCCTTCTTTCTCGTTATGTGGCTAGTAGGGCAATCCGAAGAAACTAAAAAAGCAGTTTCTGATTATTTCTCTACTCCATCAGTGATTGAATATAACTATCAAAATTTTGGTGCTGAAATTACTTTGGAAAAATTATTTTTAGATGTTTTAAATGAACCTCTGAAAGCATTCCAAAGTTTTATGGAACCTGCTGAAAAAACTCCGAACCTAGTAGATATGGGATCGAGTAAAGTTGTGGCTGCTTATATCGCAGATCAGTTAACGGATGCTGCTAAAAATGTGAGTGTTTCCCAAGATGGTTATGAATTTGATATTCCAGATTACTTACTTTTCGAAAAAGGTGGAGCAAATCCTACAGCTGAATTTGTAAAAATTTTGGATAAAGTCAAAGCGGTTACTTCGGGATTGAAGGATGCAAATATCAAGGTGACTTCAAGTCTCTTTGTGCAGTCGGTTCCCTCTGCAAGCCCCATTGTTGCGAATAAAGTTTCAAACGAACGCTTAGATTTAGTAAAAAATAAAATTTCTGCTGGCTTAGAGAGTGCTTCGGTTTCTGTTGTTGGACAATCGAATGTTAAAGAAAAGCAGGGCGAAATTGATGCTAGCAAATTAATTGGTTTTATTAAAATCAGTGTGACTCAAAAAGAAATCACATCGGATGGAAAAAAACCAAGAAAGTTAGATGCAATTTTTGGAACATCGAATGTAGATATGTCAGAGTATAATAGTTTTGTAAACGACATGAGCAATCGTAAGCCAAAGACGACTCAAGAATCTACTGATTTGAAAAAACAAGTAGATCATGATCTGCAGTTAAATTTCGGAGATGTTATAGCTCCGTCGAAGCAGACAGAATAAAAAATACATCGCCCGTACCATGAAATTGATCCGGCGTCGTTGTTCCAGTAACGGCGCCTTCAATAAAGATCGCACCCCAATTAGTTCCAAGCCCTGTTCTTAAATCAAAGTAGTCATCAAATCTTTTCGAATCGACATTGTTAAAGCCGGCTCCATTTTTCCAAACCCATTTATTGGGCATATGGTATTCGTATTCGAGACCGAAGCGTTCAGATCTACGTCTGATGCCTTCCCAGTTCGAAAAAGAATTATAACTGATTTTAAACTGCGAAAAGTGTAAGTGAATTCCAAAAATATCACCGTCACGATGACCATCGTTAAAGTATAAACTTTTTGAATAATTCAGTTTCATATAGCTACGGGGATTAAAATCCACTTTGATATCAGCGCTTGCACGAAGATTGAAAACATCATCTTCGTTAGAATAGTTTACATTCGATCCCCACAGTCCAAATCTAAATTGTGGACCTGCTGCAAACCAGAAAGAGGCTTGAAGAGCCGGAGATTTGTCCGTTTGACTTAAACCGTCTTCGACAAAGTGAGATAAAAGAGAAACGTCTCCAGAGAAATCAACAGAGCCTTGGGCTTGAGCGTTGAATCCAATCAAAGAAACGAGCAAATAAAATAGAGTAAAACTAATGTAAGTTCGCATAGTTAGTAATTCAAATTTTGACTCAAGTGGGTCTTGAAAACAAACCTTCCGAAAATTATCTTATTGGGAACTAGACCATTAGCTATAACCCGAGTATGTTCAGCCTCTATGAATTTAAACCTGCCTCTTTCTGAATATACCTATGTTGCTTTTGATACTGAAACTAGTGGAGCTTATCCCATTGGGCATGATGTTGTAGAGTTTGGTGCGGTAAAGTGGTTTAAGGGACAAGAGGTTGGACGACAACAGTGGTTGTTTAAACCTCGTGAGCCGATGACGGATTTTATTATTGGCATTCATGGTATTTCAAATGAAATGGTCGCAACGGCGCCATCTATTTCAGAGCATATCTTAGAGATTCGTGATTTTTTCAAAGATGCGGTGGTGATGGCCCATCATGCTCCTTTTGATTTGGGCTTTATGGCGATTGAGTTTGAAAAAGCGGGGCTTTCTTTACCTTCAGAGCCGGCTTTGTGTACAAGTTTATTATCCAGAAAATGGATTCATGGTGTAGATAATCATCGTTTGCAAACTTTGGTGAAAGCACTGGGTATTGATGGTGGACAGGCTCATCGTGCTTATGATGATGCCAAAGCATGCCTACAAGTGGGCTTGGCCTGCTTTGAAAAGATGGGGCCGGCGATGACATTGGCGGGGGCGATCAAAAGCCAAATGAAACCGCTATGGTGGAAAGACTTTTCTTTAAATCAAATTTTGAATGAGAATATCCGCAATATCAAAGATGCAATCGTGTTGAAAAAAAACGTGGATTTACTTTATGAAGGTGGTTCTCGAAAAGGTGAAGTGCGCAAAGTAAAGCCAATTGGTATTGTTAGAAATCCAGATGGTGATTATTTATATGCGGATTGTCTTACAGAGAACACTCCGAAAAGATATTATCTTTCCAGAGTATCGGAAGCTCAAATTTGTTATTAAGATTTGTTGTTATTTTTTGAGTCTGAATCTGGATCGGTGAGATTAGATGTCGATTGCTCTTGATACTCTATTACGTTCACTGTTCTTTGTTTGCGAATTTCTTGAAGACGGCTACTGATTTCAGTAGCCAGTTCCTCAAGGTGTTTGAATTCATCTCCGGCTCTTAATTTTAAGGTAGAGTTTTCTTGACCTTTTAGAGAATCATTCAAAAATCTTTCGAAAGCATACAGTGGACCTGCGATACGGTGGGAAATTAATTTTCCGATTGTGAAAAGAATGGCAGAAAAAGCCACAGCAATGATGACAAAAGTTAAAATAAATGGAACTAGGAATTTATTCATCAAGAAAATATTATTTCCGACGAGTTCTAAAATTGTGACACGTAAATAGGTGTAAGAAAAAACCGCACAAATTAGTGTTAGCCCCAGTCCAACTCCAGTCAAAATAATACAATATTTCAATTGGAAGGACATATTAACCCAATAAACTTTACGGACGTTGTTTTCCGGCCACAAAAGATCACCTTCTCTGACGATGGCGGTAACAATTAAGGCATAGCCTACCCATTGAAGAGCATCGGCAAGATTGAAAGCGGGACTAGATAATCCAGGAGTCCCGATGATTAAAAAATCGACAACGTAGCCCCACAAAATTCTGTCAGTCACATTTCCAATAATACCACCAATTAAAATAACGGGCCGGCTGTGCTGTTAAAACCTATCAACGAGATTATTTCCAATTGGGTATGCTAAACCTCCG
>JBHIVS010000008.1:0-23459 GCA_041987885.1 Pseudobdellovibrionaceae bacterium
CTTTTGATTATCACAAGCAGCAATGACAAGGTCTCGATAGGATTTTTGGAAAGCCTCGATATGTCGTTTATGCTTTTCTCCAAGTTTCATGTCTTTTCTTTTTGCAAAACAAGAAAGGGATAACTTGTAGAATAATTTTGGGTCCATCAGTCTGGATTTGAATTCTCCAGAACTATTTAATAAGAATTTTGGGAACTCTTTTAAAATATTTCTGACATTAAAGAGTGCTGGATGGTTCACGCCGTCAGCCACTTTTTCTTCTTTGCCGCTGATTTTTGCGCGTTCAAAGTATGAAAATTCTCTGTCAAATTTATTGAACAAACCATTTTGAGTTAAAATATACTGACGTTGTTCAGAGTTGAATCCCATTCTATAGAGAATTCTGTCAGAACGCTTAAGGTCAAAGATATTATTAAACTCAGTCAAACAAGGGTGATCTGCAAAGTCCTTAAGTGGTTTTTTGGTATTTGTTTTCAAATAATCCACAAGCTGTGCAAAGACTTGAACAATCAGGCGAGCCTTGTTTTTTTGTTCATTCAGGTTTGTAGAGAATCTCTCGACGTCGTCATAGCGATATTTATCATGACGAATACCAAACTGACGGACACTGCCGTAATCAATGATTCCTGCATCAGCTAGAACGTTGTCGCCATCCCAATCAAGCCAAGCAAAGATATAATCAGTATCTAGTTGTGCAGTAAATTCTGCAAAAGAGCGAGTCACTTCTTTTAGCATATCGTCATAGCGATGTGGGGAGCGAGGTTTGATATTCCAAACCTTATTTTGAATCTGTCTATCGATAAGATAGTCGGTAGCCGCTTTTAAGTCTTTTTTACGTTCTTGCTTAAGATATAAAAATAAATGAGCGGGGCGAATTAAGTTTTTTGCAGCTCTAACGCCGATGCCGTAACCTTTTCCAAGGTCAACAACGCAAAGAACTCTTTCGGTATTGATACCTTGTAAATGGATTACTTCAGCAGAAATTGCAGCAGAAAGTAATTCGTCGATTTCCGCCAGACCGCAACCATAACCAAACTCAGTGCCACCGGTACGAAGTGGTTTTGCGGCCTGCACAGCTCCTGGAGCTAAACAGGTTACTCCTGTGCCACGACTTGAAACGTCCCAAGTGGTCCCGCGGTGAGTGGCAGTGCCATTCCAGATACCTCTGCCATCGCCAGAAGTTTTTCCCTGTTTGTTGGCATGTTGAAGCTGTAAATAGCGTGTGGCCATGTATTTATTAGGACGAATTGTTGCGGGATCAATTTTACGATTACTGATTTCGTCGTATTCATTGATGATTTGCAGAGAAAAAGTTTTAAGGAGTTTTTCGCTCAATTGTTCGTTCATTTCATGAGGATGATCGGTGGGAATAAGGCCCATTTCTTTTGCCAAGACGAAATTGAAATAAGCAATTTTGCCGGCATTGAGCTCTCTGACCTTATAGGAAACATAACCGTTTTCGACAGCTGTCATCCAAGGGTGTTCGCCATTGATGGAATCAAAAGCGTTATAAAACTCAGACGACCTATCCAGACCTCGTGCTACAGTGGTTTTGTTTGCCATGTATTCCACACTCCTTTGTAGAAAAATGAGACAAACTACGTATCGGACGCTTTCCGCAGTACTTAAATACTAAGACCAAAATAACTTATACTTTACTCGAGTTTGGCCTTTCCTAGGCCATTTCAAGACAATAGTCGGTTGAAAATCGTTAAAATCCCCTCGTAGAGAGGGAGTTGGGATTAGATTATTGGTAGAGGGGAATCACCAATAATCGAACCTTTATTTTTCTATAGGGTCAGAAGTTGATCCTTCTTTTTTTCTCGTTGGACCTGCCTAAGAGAGGTGATACTTTTTGTCTATTGGAGGGTTTCTTGGACATTTTAACTCTAGTATCAAATCTCGAAAATTTAAAATTAGCTTGTGAATATTGGGATGTTCGAATTGAAGATGTTTTTGAGTCTAGAGTCATCGTTAAAGATCACGAATTAACAACAGCGGTAGAACATCAGTCTCTCGGTGCATTTCTGAGAGTACGCAAAGATGGAAACTGGTCTTACGCAGCGATCACAAATTTAGAAAATGTTGTGTCTGATTTAGAACATCTTTGTAAAAATCCTTCTTTTGGAAAAAGTATCCCTTGGAAAGAGTTGCCTCCTAGTTTTGGCAAAATGGATCAGATACATTATTCTCAGGAAAATTTTAAGATGATTCCTTTGGCAGACAAGGTGAGTCTGACATTTCAGTATGACGAGCTTTTAAAGAACAGAGAGTTTCAGACTAACTGCACGAGTTCGTACTCTGATGTCTATAAAGTTAAATATTTTATTAACTCAGTAGGCACCAGTTATCGCTATGATTTCAATCAAGGTGGTTTGGCGATTTCTTTCGATTTAGCTAGAGCAGAACGTAAATTTAGTGATTATACTTCCTATTATGGGCAAGGCCTTCAAGACCTCAAAGGGCTAGAGGCCAAGATTATTGACTATGTTCAAGGTGGAAATGTGTTCTTAGATGCGCCTATAGTTGAGCCTGGAAAGTATAATTTACTTTTGTCACCAGAACTTACGGGTGTATTTGTGCATGAGTCTTTTGGTCATATGTCAGAAGCGGATGCATTGCTGGGAGATCCCTTAGCTAAGGAATCTTGGAAGATTGGATCAAAAGTAGCAGCTGACTTTGTTTCAATTGTGGATGATGGAAGCTTTCGAAGGGGTTCTGGATATTGTCCGATTGATGATGAAGGCTTCTTGGCAAAAAAGAATTATTTAATCAAAGATGGAGTTCTAGTTGGTCGGTTGCATTCCTATGACACTTCTCAGGCAATGGATGAGGTTCCAACTGGTAATGGACGAGCTATGGACTTTGAAAATCCTCCGATAGTCCGTATGACATCGACGTATATGGATAATGGAACAACACCATTAAAAGACCTTTATAAAAATGCAGAGGGTGCCATCTTTATTGAAAATTTTCAGCATGGATCTGGCGGAGAAATGTTTTCGATTGCTCCAGGGCGATGTTATTTCATTAAAAACGGAGAACCTAAAATTCCAGTAAGAATTAATTCGATCACAGGTCAGTTGTTTGAGACGTTGAAAAACATTGAAGCTCTAGGTGATAATTTTTATTTGAAAAGTTCTGCATTCGGTGGATGTGGCAAAGCTCAACAGTTCCCACTGCCAATTTCAGATGGTGGACCAACTATGTTGGTTAAAGGAATGCAGGTTAGTTAAATGAAATATGATATTTTTAGAAATAATAAAGAAACGGTTACCTTGAATGTTACGGGTGGTGAAATCACAAGTTTTGCGACAAAAAAAATTACGGAAGCTTCCGCGCGTATTTTTAAGGACGGAAAAATATATAGTTCGGCGATGAAGGGTCATTTTTCGGATAAAGATTTGTTGGAGGCTGCTGATAAAAAAGGCTTAGTAGGGATTCCATATAATTATGAATTGCCTCAAGGAGTTAATTTTTTTAGTGAGAGTTTGATTAAAGATTCAGTTCAATCGGGAATTGAGAGCTTTGAAAAATTACTTTCTCGACTGAAGGGTCTTAATAAAAATTTAAACTGGAGTGGAATTTTTAATTTTGAAAAACAAACTAAAATTTTGAACGGCAATGAGTTGGGGCAACTTTCAAGTTCTGGAGAAGGTGTTTTTGGCTATTTGCTATATAAAAGATTAGGTTCCACTGAATTTGCGGATGGATTTTATTCCCTTCAAAGTAATCAGTATAATTTCGAAAGAAATTTCAACTTTTATGAAAAACTAATTTCAGTCGTAGATAAAAAAGCGGAATTGGTCTCAAAAAAAATGCCGGTGTTAATTCAAGAATCCTATATGATCAACGAACGACTATCTGATGACTTAGATCCCTATAAACTTCACGCCGGTGGAACTTTTTTGTCAGGGAAAGAAGGAAAACAGGTATTTTCTTCGAAGGTATCGATCAAAGACTTTGGTTATCTACCAGAGGCGGGTCTATTTACTAAGTTTGATGGGGAAGGCGTTTTGCATAAAGAGTTTTCTCCGATTCAATCCGGCATTTTTGTAGATACGATTTATGATCTTAAGAGTGCACGGAAGTTCGGTAAAGTTAGTACGGGGAATGGTTTTAGACCTTATAACCGCGGCGTCAATGCGGCTTTTAGTCACTTGAGTCCAGTGCACGGTCAGAGACCTTTTGAAGAGATTCTAAAAGACATTCCAGAGTGTTTGGTGTTGGTCAGTGCCTATGGAGGCGGAATTAACGAGGAATGGAGTTATTCCACTCCTGTACAGATCGGAATTTTATTTAAATATGGACAGCCTATGGGGCGTGTTCCGAATTTAAGTGTAAAAGGAAATCTGTCAGAAATGTTAGGCAATGATTTTATTGAGATATCTTCAGATGGGATCGGGGGAGATGGATATCCCTCTCTATTTACTCATCTAGATATTTTAATGCATTCCTAATTTATTAAGTCACAGATACTGTTGCAAAGCCCCCGTGTGGGGTTTGCAAGTTGGTAACTTGGCCTTGATAAAGGCGAGCGACGATGAGTTGTAATTCGCCTTTATAGGCATAACATCTAAGATCGTACTTTAATTTAACAGATTCAGAATCGTTTAGTGTGAAGTCTTTTTCTGGGGCGGGGATAAATTCTTGGGCGATCATATTTTGATCAATCAATGTTTCAAAAAGTTTGGCACTGATAGATCCGCCTCGATAACTTTGTTTTGAACCAAAAGAGTTTTTTGGTTTTAAAAAATATTTCTTTTTTTGGCTCCAAATTTCTGGGGCCGTTTCAGAGGTAAGATCCTTTGCAATTGGAGTGACTTTTAGAATTAATTCTTTTTCAGATGGAGTTAGATCTAAAGAGTCTATGAAGCCATCTTGATGCCAATCAATCATGCGTTGCTTGTCGGCCAATAGGAAGTACTCAAAGGGATTAGGGGATACCACCGCGATTTTATTTTCATAAATCTTGCGCAGCTCTTGAGACGTTGGCTCTGTAAGAAAAAAATCAGTGTAGCGATTATAGATTAAATCTGGTGCTGAATCAGAGGTGATTTCTCTGTAATCTTGAATCTTAGAGTTAAATCCTAAGCTCTTAAACATTTCATTAGCCACGATAAATTCAACATAGAGGCGTTGCTCGGCAGGATTTTCATCAATGATTGAAATACTCGGAGTAGGCTTGTTGTCCTTATGTTGATAGCCCAATTCAGTTTTTAACATTTCGGCGATATTTTTATTTGAAAAATGAGGAACAGGTTTTTCTTGATTCAAGGCTTCGTACAGTTCTAGACCTAAAAGCAAGAAAGATGCATTCGTATTGATCTCAATAAGCTTTGGTGTGTCCGTTTCATCAATATGAAAGTCATAACTCATCATGATGGATTTGTTGTCGGGGTCGATCAGGTTTAATTTTTTTAAATCAGAAGAATAGTGATTTAGATAAGCATTTGATTCACGCATTTTAAAAGCGGCCGTGATGAAATCTTGAATTTGCGAAAGAGTATTTCGTGAAATTTCTGCTTTGAAGGGAGAGATCAAATTGTCCGAAATTTTGTCTTCAAAAGAAATATTGCTAAGTGTCGGATACTTATTTTTGAGATGAGAGATGAATTTGTTTTTATTGCTCATATTACCGACAAATGCTCCATAAAAAAGGACATAATTCAGACCAGAAAGCCTATGTCATAGGGTTTAATAGATGGAAATCGCCCTCAGATCTTGTTATCTATTGATGCCCCTAGAAATTTCTAAAAACAAGGAGAAATTTTGAAAATAGTCTCTTGGAATGTAAACGGTATTAGAGCCTCTTATGGAAAAGGTCTTTCTGATTTTGTACAAAAAGAAAAACCTGATGTTTTATGTTTGCAAGAAACCAAAGCTCATATCGATCAAGTTGAAACTTCGGTTAAAGATTTGGGCTACAAGCATGCTTATTGGTCATCGGCTATACGTAAGGGTTATTCAGGCGTGGCGACGTTTACAAACTCTGAACCTCATCAAATAAATTTGGGGTGGGGGATTTCTGAATATGATAGTGAAGGACGGATCGTGATAACGGATCACGGTGCCTTTGATCTCTATAATATTTATTTTCCCAATGGAGGATCAGGCGAAGAGCGCCATAACTTTAAACAACAATTTCTGAAAGATTTAAATGCTCATTTAAAGGCAAAACTAGATACCGGTAGGCAGATTGTTGTTGTTGGGGATTACAATGTCGGTCACAAGCCTGTGGATGTGTATGACCCAATTAGATTATCAAAGGTCAGTGGCTTTTTCCCAGAGGAAAGAGCTTGGTTTGATTCATTTATTGATTTGGGATTCATAGATACATTTAGGTATTTTAATCCCAAAGCTAAAGAAAGATATTCTTGGTGGTCTTATAGAGAACTTGCACGAGAAAGAAATCGTGGATGGAGAATTGACTACGTTTGTATTTCTAAAGGCCTTGAGAAAAATTTAGTATCGGCAGATATTTTGGATAAAGTTACGGGGTCGGATCATTGTCCTGTTGTCGCTGTGTTGGATGTATAGGAGTCACTTATGTTAATGTTGCCACTTCCTCTTTTTGTAGCAGAGTTATTGATATTTATTATGGCAGTGAAGAGCTGGGGTTTTTTAGATACTTTAGGCATGTACTTAATGCCGAGCTTACTGGGGTTTGTAATTTTATCTTTAGTTAAGCGTGTAGGATTTGCTCAGTTGCAGATGTCGATGATGTCGGGGCAAAAGCCAGAGAAGTCTTTGCTACATTCGGGAGCCATTTTTATTGGTGCTATATTGCTTATTGTCCCTAGTTTTTTTACTCGTGTGTTGGCAGTAATTCTTATTTTACCAGGGCTTCGTCATTTGATGATTTGGCGTTTTGAAAAGGGCCTTCAAAAGCGCATGCAGAGTGGTGCTCAGGGTGGGTTTTCATTTGGAGGGCCCTTTGGTTTTGGCGGAGGTGCTGCGGGCTCTGGTGGCGGTTTTACGTATTATCAATACCGTTCGAAAAATACGGGTGAAGGCTTTGCACAAGATTCCGCTCAAGAGCGTGTCATTGATGCTGAGGTTTTAGATGTGACGCCTTTGGAGATTACTCATTCAGAGAAGTCTCAAGATTCCTCAGTGAATAAGGAATCTAAAGAATAATTTTTAAAGAATTTTTTTGAGTCTTTATTGATCGAGAGCGATGACTTTTTTCTGATTATTAGCTGCAAAAACGTTGCTGAAGTAACGTTTAAACATCGATTGTCCTAGGTATGAAGACTTTACTGTCCAAAACTTTTTATTCACCGTGATTGTCGCAATAGCGATACGGTGCTGGTCGTTTTGAGCGTAACCTACAAACCAATCTGTTTTACCAGCAGGTTGGTCTCCAGTTAGATTTCCTGTTTTTCCACCCATTTCAATAGTGCTAAATTTACGATCGCGTATGATAGGTCTAAACGAGCGACGAGATGTTCCTGCGATGACAGTTTGTTCCATTAGAGTTCTAACTTTTCCCGCGGATTCAGGACTCATCACAGTGCCTTCAATCAAAGGCTTTGCTTGGTAAACCTTTTCTCCTTCTTCGTCGATAATTTCGCGAACTAAGTGAGGAACGATGGCTCTGCCGTTATTTACGATAGAGGCTGCAATCATGGCTCCTTGTACGGGGCTCATGCGATTATTACGAGTAAATCCAGAGGCAACTTCTGCCAATTCAAAACCTTTTTCTTCTGGAACTTTAGTAACTCCTGGGGCTACGTAGAAATCAGAGTTGATGTTTTTGTTGAACATAAATCTTTCCGCATATTCGTGTAGATCTTTTGGGGAAAGGTGTTCCAAGCTTAAACGGCCAAATGCCGTGTTGATCGAACGCGCGAATGCTTCTTTAAGAGTCACTGAATTTGTCCAACGAGTAACTTTGTCAGAGAGCACATTTTTTTTATACAAAGTGTGAGGGCGTCCATTGTATCTAATGACATCGTTGGGATTGACTCCTCCTTTGTCCACGGCCGCGGTTGCTGTGACTACTTTAAAAATCGAAGCAGAGGGAAATGAAGATTGTAGATTTAAATTTCCTAGGTCGCCATCTTCTTCGATATTGCGTTGATAGCTAGCCATTGCGAGAACTTCTCCAGTAACTGCGTCCATCATGAAGATCGCTCCATAATCAGGACGGTAGCTTTTTAGAAGCTTTTCAGCGGACTCTTGCAATTGAGGATCTAGAGTATAGATGATTTGATAGTCTTGCTTTGAGCCATCAAATTCTCCTGCGATTTTCTCAGGAAAGCTGTTCTTTTTAACTTTACTAGAAATCAGGGAAGCTATGGCAGATCTGGCTTCGAGGGCTTCGCCTCGAAGTGATTTTGGAGTTTCTTTGCTGTCTGCAGGAGAGCTAAGGCCAAAGGCAATATAAAGGCCGGACAGACAAGCTACTGAAAATCCAAGAAATTTTAGAAGTTTTACGTTTGTTTTAGATGACATATATATTATGGTAGCATCAGGGTTTTATTTCTTTCAACACTAAATTCCCTCAAGATAGTACTTAAGACACTGAGCTGGCTTGTCTTTCAGGCGGTTCGTATAGGATGCTCTCTGTGAGGATAGGGATATTGATCTGTGCGAATGAAAACAAAGGAACGTATTTTACAGACTTCAATAGAGTTATTTAATCGCAGCGGGGTCGTTGCTGTGACGACGAACCATATCGCGAAAGCCATGGATATCAGTCCTGGAAATCTATATTTTCACTATGATAATAAAGAAGAAATTCTGATTGAGCTCTTTAAAAGAATGGCTAAAGAAACCTATGCAGTCTGGAGACCAAGTCGAGCAAAGATGGCTTCGCCTCTAGAGTTTATCGAAGATAATTTTGATCTTTATTGGAAGTATCGTTTTTTCCACAGGGAAATGTACGCTCTTAGACGTAAGGACCAAGGTCTAGCAAAAATGTGGAGAGCTCATTTGCAAAAGATGATGAAATTAATGGTCATCTTATACCGTCAATGGGTTAAAGACGGGAAAATGGTAAAAATCTCTGATGTCGGAGAAATGCAGTACATTGCTGAGTGCTTACTTGCGATGTCGACGACATTCTTGCAGTTCTTTGAATCTGCGGAAAAGCAGCCTGGTAAGAAAAGTATCGAGAGAGGTAAGAGACATGTGGCTCGTCTATTGTTGCCATATACGTCTGGTGATACTCGTGAAGAGTTTGCGAAGTATCTATCTTAAAATTTCACGTTACTAAGAAAACGTTTGAATTCTTTTGAAGCTAATAAAGTGTATTAATTTGAGAAAGGGAAAGAGAAATCTTTCCCTCTTTTTTTGCTCTTGATAGTATTTATACCGCATCGCAATATGTGGTTTTGGATAAGTTTAGCGCTTATATTTCTGAAAAATTCTGAATAATCTAGTTAAGATTGCGGTCATACGACATGGTGCTTTAAAGAACGCGTCGTAGAAAACCTAACAATTTCGAAATCTTAGTTAATTTTAAGTTAATGTAAGATTTTTTACTTGCAAAAGTTACACGGGTAGAACTTAATAGGTCAGTTCCAAATTGGCACTTATGGTTTAAAGGAATTTAAGGGGGCAAAACATGGCTATCTCTGAAGAACTTGTCCAAGAATGCAGACAGAGACTTGTAAGAACGAAGCAGGATATTCTCAATAGAGTAAAAGAAGCTCGTTTTAACTTGGATCAAAACGTGGAAAAAGGTGGTGACGAAGGTGACCAGACTGTTCGTGTTTTGGCAGAGCAAGAGTTTCTAAGCATGCATGAAAGAATGCGCAGTCAGCTTATGGAAATTGAAAGCGCTTTAGCTCGCATCGAGGGCGGCAGCTTTGGTTTCTGTGAAGAGACTGAGGAAGCAATTGAACCGGAAAGACTATTGGCGATTCCTTGGACTCGCTTAAGTATTGAAGGCGCAGAGATCCGCGAATCAATGAATAAAAGATACGCGAGATAATTAGATACTCTGTTAAAAATTGAATTGGCTATTTAAGGGATGCCTTAGGGTGTCCCTTTTTTATTTGAATCTCACAAGATATGTTCCTTTGGATTCTGATTGAAAACGTTTGAGGTGATGGATTCTACATCTAGGATGGACTACTTTTTAAATTAAATGATGGCCAAAGATCTTTCGATATGTTTTTGATTACTCTATGAGTACAGAACAAAAATGCCCTAAATGTAGTTGTGAATATACCTATCAAGACGGAAATAATTGGGTTTGCCCAGAGTGTGCCCACGAGTGGAGCGCCATAGCTTCTTCGGAGGCTTCTGTAGACGTTGTTGATGATGGCCTGATTCGAGATGCCCATGGCAATGTTCTTAGTGATGGTGACACTGTGGTTGTGATTAAAGATCTAAAAATTAGAGGGTCTTCGTCGGTGGTAAAAGGTGGAACGAAAGTAAAAAATATTCGTTTACACGATGCTGGAGATGGACATGATATCTCATGTAAAATAGATGGCTTTGGTTCCATGAATTTAAAGTCAGAATATGTAAAGAAGGCCTAGCTTAGAATTTTCTAATAAGACCAACGACGACTCCGCGAATGTCTACTTCACTTGGGTGAAACCACATGGAAGTCATTGTGGAGTTCGAAGGTCTGAGCTCTACAGATTTGTTGGGATCGCCATTTTTATTCGCTGATTTTGTATAAATACGTTTAACAGTGGCTTCGTTGTCGACAGTTGCAACAACAATTTCGCCATTTTTCACAGACGTTGTTTTTCTAATAAGAATAATATCATCATTGAAAATACCATCTTCGATCATAGATTGCCCTTGTACTTTAAGTGCAAAGGAATTGGTTGGATCTTTGATCATCGAAGGTGGAACTTCAATAAATTCATCATAAGAAAGAGCTTCGATAGGGGAGCCGGCTGCTACTTTCCCGAGAAGGGGAAGTGACAGGACCTCGTCGCGAGCCTGGAGGAGCTGAGTGCTTTGAGACCCTGTCTTCGTCGAGCCAATATTCTGAGAGATCAAATGATCCTTCACCGCATTTGCAGAGTGAAGCACCTGAATGGCTCGTTTGAGATTTTGGGGATTTGAAACATATCCCTTATTCGTCAATTGCTTCAAATAATTCTGAACAGAATTAAAAGAGGCCAAGCCAAAATGTTCTTTGATCTCTTGATAGGACGGAGAAACTCCTGAGCTTAAGATATGGCTCTCGATAAACTCGAGAACGGATTTTTCTTTAGGCGTCAGTGGGGGGAGGGGTAATTTCTTCGTCATAACTTACATAAAACCTACTATGTAAATTATATGTAAGTCAATAGGGAATTTAAAGAATTTTATTAACGCAGTTGCTTAGCTCGGTTTCAATGGCTGGGGCTAGACTAATGTCTGCTCCTTTTTGCTCTACAAAGTCATAGACGGTTGAAACCTTTTCGATTGTGCAGAGTGATTCGTGATTGTGCGCTTGAAATTTGATGAAGCAAGAGCTCTGGCGACGAGAACAGCGAATATCATTAAAGTTTAAATCTTGTGATTGGTAGTCGTGATTTAATTTTTTAATAAGCGCTTGTTTAGTGTCTGGGCTGATAAAGGCAAAAGAAGAAGATGCACAAAGGATTAGTGCTATAGTTAAACTTGATTTGAAAAATCCATTTTTCATAAGGTCTCCCGCTGTACAAATAGCTTTATATGTTTGTACCGAGGGGCCGTTATGAAGTGAAACTCGTAGTCAGAAATCTGTTATGCATTTATTGAATTTTATTTTTCGATTTTACAGTCAGTACTATTTTTAGAGTCGCATTTGCTAGTTACCTCTTTTGCGACCTCGACTTTAGCCACTGGTACTGAAGCGATGCTTCGAGAGATTGGGGCTGGCATTCGATTGTGAATTGCATATTCGCTGGTATCTATCTTCACGGGGCCGTGAATGGATTGATAAGCCAAAATAATAGCAGGATTCAGGATTAAAAGACCTACAAGTACGTATCCACCTTTGTTCAACATTATATCCTCCAACGCGAACTTCGGTTTATTCTTCGGACTAAAGGTTGTAAGACTTTAGTCCAAACTAGAAAAATTATTCTAGTGCGCTGGAATTTGTTATTCTCAACTTGAGAGATTGCAGAGACACAGAGATAATAAGGTGTTAGTGAAAGAGGACTATGAAAAAAATAATTGTTAGCGCCATATTACTTAGTTCTTCAGTGGTGTTCGCAGAAACACAAATTGAAAAGAAAATCGAAGCGTCTCAATTTGATTCAGAACAGCTGAAAAAAGTTTGTATCGAAGAGCTTAGAAAATTTCCAGGGGCTTTGGATGAAGCTTCTCTTGGAAAAGCTTGTGCTCGAGTGCAGATGAATGCGAACTGTGTAAGTACAGAAGGTCGTCCTATCTATCACTACGACAAAGAATCAAGTCTTTCCACTGCGAAAAAAGTTTTAGTGATTAGTTTAATTCATGGGGATGAAACTCACGCTGGAACTGTAGGGCGTTATTGGATGGAGCGTTTAGAGGGGATTGATCCACGTAACTCATGGCGTGTGATTCCTATGTTAAATCCTGATGGTGTCGTTGCAAAGACTCGTTATAATGCCAACAAGATAGATATCAATCGTAATTTTCCCACAAAGGATTGGGATACGGGGGCTTTAGATGCGTGGAAGAGATCCACAAAATCTAATCCACGTCGGTTCCCTGGAAATACGGCAGGAAGTGAAGTGGAAACTCAGTGTGCACTCAAGCATCTCGAGGACTACAAGCCTGACTTTATAGTTTCGATCCATACTCCGCTGAAAGTTTTGGATTTTGATGGTCCAAAAGTTCCAAAGCCTAATTTTGATTATTTACCTTGGAGATCTTTGGGGAATTACCCTGGTAGCCTTGGTCGTTTTATGTGGATGGAAAGACATACTCCAGTTTTGACTATGGAGCTTAAGGAAGATTTGCCAAAAAATCTTGAACCCTTTGATCGTCTTCAAGACATCATCGGTTCTTTGGTAAAAATTGAAACGGGCAAAAAAAAAGAGGAGACCGTTAAAGTCCCCTCTTCTCAAGGTTCTGATTCCAAATCAATCGCCTATGACGATCACTAGAAATTAGAGATATAGTCTTCTAAACTCGGGAAATCGATAAATGGATTGCGATTTCCTTGTAGTTCATGAATGAAATCATTACGTTTGATTTCTTCTTCATCAACAGGGTCTTCTTTGGACCATTTTCTTAGTGTTGCTTCTTGAGTTTCATCGATTTGAATTTCGTATTTAACAGAGAAATAGAAAAGAGATCTTGCTACATTTCCTTTGTGATTCATTGGTGGTTCAAAAACATCATGGTTGCCACCAGCTGGAGTTCCATAGCGAGATTCTTTGCAACGTAGATATTTTTTATCTTTAACAACTTCGCCGAAGTTATTGCTAGATCTTACAGAGTTCATTTCGTTGTCTGTAGGATACAAGTGATGCATATCTGATTTTTGAGTGCCACGGTTGTATTTGCCAGAAAAACGGCTTTGTGGCCAAGTGTGCTCAGTATTTACTACTGTTGCAGAAGGAATAGATCCTGGTTCTGGAGGGTTAGATCCGAACTCAGAAGAGCTTCTTACTGTATTACAGTATACGTCTTTAAGTCCGTATTGACCGCTGCCTTCAGATACTAGATAGAAGTTACCTAAAAGATATTCACGAGCAGTGTCGTAGCCAAGGCTTACGTGTCTGTAGCAGTTCTTGTTTCCACAAGTGCTAACGATATCATCCATGCCATTTTCATTTTTTACGTGAGCGCTTTCTAATACAAATTTGATCGCGCGCTTAAGATCATCGTTTTGAATTCCGCTATTTAGATCGGCATAAAAATTTTGGCCGTAATATGGAATGGTTTGAGAAGAATTTTTTGCAATAGCAACGTTACACGTTATTGCAAAAAGACTCACGACAGAAAGCAACTTAACAAAACTCATAAAATCCCCCTCTAGAGTTTTCCGTTGTTTAAGAACGCATTATTCGCATTACTGAATCTGGGGTGAGGGTATTTTTTGATTGAAAAAGTTGCAACAATATTATTAATCTTGACGTATTGAAAACAGATACGCCGCAAAGCAGAAAGCGAGTGTTTAGTTCGATTTCCTGCCTTGTGCGTTAAAAAATTAGTGAATTGTCGGTTGATGTAGGTACTGATGAACTTCCGTATTTCTGTCTTGCTGACTGATTACGGTGTTTTGAATTTCGATCAACTGGCTTAATAAGTTATCTTTTGCTTTTTGAATGGCTACGAATAGATTTTTATCCATACCTTCAGCTTCTGCAGTTGCGCCAGCCTCTTTTAGAACTATCGCAACTCGATACATTTTCTTAAGTTCTTTTTTGTCGTAATCAACGCCTTCCATCTCATATTGTTGCGCTAGCTTGTTGGCGTCTTTGGCCATGACAGTCACAACAGTATCGGGTGTTACGAAACCCTCGAGTTCGTTTATTTGTTGATAGATAAAAGCCTTAACCTCTGGATTTTTTTGAAGTTCTTTGAAGGCTGAGTCGAGAAGGGTATTCATAGGGACCTCCTTTTGCTCTTACTGTTATAGTAACAATGGGTTCTAAATTTGTCTGGTCAAGAACTCGAAAAATAAAAAATTAGTTTTTAAATACAGGATGTTAGTTTTAAAGTAGTGGTCTAATTTTGATACGTTAGATTATGGGAATTTTAGAAATGTTTAAAAATGAGTTTATACAGGATAAAACTTGGCAGGAGCTGCTGAAGTCTGAATTTCAAAAAAGCTATATGCAAGACCTTGGTCTATTTTTACAGGATCAATATCAACAAGGTAAAGAAATTTATCCACAAACTTCTGAGATTTTTGCGAGCTTAAATGCGACGAGTTTTGAAAAGGTCAGAGTTGTTATTCTTGGCCAAGATCCTTATCACGGTGAAGGGGAGGCTCATGGTTTGAGTTTTTCAGTTCAAGAGGGAATTAAGATTCCATCGTCACTTAGAAATATCTTTAAAGAATTAGAAAATGATCTAAATGTAAAGGCGCCTAAGTCGGGAAATCTTACTCGTTGGGCACAGCAGGGAGTGCTTTTGTTGAACGATGTTTTAACAGTAGAAAAGGATAAGGCTCATGCTCATAAAAATAAAGGTTGGGAGCAGTTTACAGATGCTGTGATCAGTCTTATCAATGAACGTAAGGAGCATGTCGTTTTTATTCTGTGGGGCAAACACGCACAGAAGAAAGGTGCAAAAATTGATCGAATAAAACACTTTGTTATTGAGTCGTCTCATCCTTCGGGGCTGTCTGCGTATCGGGGATTCATAGGTAGTAAACCTTTTTCTGAGGCCAATAAATATTTAAAGCAACATGGTGAAAGTATTATTGATTGGCAGCTCTAGTCTGGGTTTTGTCGTACTTGCTCGGACCAAATTGAGAATAGAGATACTTAGTTTGGTTAACAAAATGAAAAGTGATTTTGTACGGAGGACTAAGCGTAAATTAGTTGCAGAATTAGAGTAATTATTCCGATAATAAAGAGTGCCTTGATAATTCGAAGGGAGTCGGAATGAAGTTTTTTATGCTACCAATTTTTATAGGTTTTATTGCTTCTTTATATGTAGGGCATACTAGTGCCTATGCGGGTCGCTCTGTAAGAGTTGTGGCAAGTGAAGAGCAATTGTCTGTGAAGGATGTTGTTAAGAAAATTCGTGAAGATGATGATGGTGCTGTCGTGATGCTAAAGCAGAATCAAGGGAATTATTATCTTCGTAGAACGCACTCTGCTTTCGATGTGACCTTGAAAAAACTAAAACAAAGTGAAAAAGCTGGGACACCAGTAACTGTTACAGCAGATAAGGCTGAACTTAATATTTTAGATGTTAAGTAATTTTGAAAATGGATCTATTAAAAAACAAGAGTCACAGCGAGGTTGTCTTTTCTGACAACCTTCCTAGTTTTTCAGCAATCGCCGAAGAAACATTAGTAATTTATGATAATATTTTACCTAAGGTTTCTAAGTCTTTTAAAAAAAAATTAAGTACGGCTACCTATTCCTATGCAGTGAACGCAGGGGAGTCTTTAAAAGATATTAAAAACTTTCCTAACCATATTTCTCGCATTGTAAAAATCTGTGAGACTGCGTCCGTTTCAAAGCTTACAATTGTTGTTGTCGGTGGTGGAAGCGTTGGTGATTTTGGTGGTTTTGTTGCGAGTGTTTTTAAGCGCGGTGTGGGCTTGGTGCAAGTTCCTACGACTTGGTTGTCGGCAATTGATTCTGCTCATGGTGGTAAGACTGCTTTGAATGTTGCGGAGGCAAAAAATCAAATAGGAACTTTTTATCCTGCTCGGAAAATAATTATTTGCAAAGAAATCTTGTTGGCCCAACCTCCGGATAGAGCCTACGAGGCCTTTGGAGAACTATATAAAATCGCTTTGATTGAGGGTGGTAGTTTCTGGAAGAAATTCGCTAAAGAAACTTGTGTAGATGCATCTTTGATTTGGAAATATTTAAAAGAAGCAGTTGAGGCAAAATATAAAGTTGTTCGTAAAGATCCAACTGAAAAGCTTGGTGTTCGACATATTTTAAATTTAGGCCATACTCTGGGGCACGTTTTTGAGGTTCTATATAGTTTGCCGCATGGGTTGGCTGTTAATTATGGCTTGTCTTTTTGTTTGGATTTTTCTCGTCAAAACGGAGTGATGACGGAGAAAATATACCAAGATATTAAAGAAGCCCCTGTTTCATCCTTTCTTTTGTCCCCAATTAGGGATGGAATGTTGTCCGTCAATAAAAGCCAACTTTCTAAAGTAAAAAAGCTGCTTTTAAAAGATAAAAAGAAAAGCCAAAGTCAAAAAATCAGATTCGTTTTGCTTAAATCCGCTGGAAAAACCGTCATCAAAGATATACAGATTGATGAATTGCTATTAGAGTGGGTTCGACAGGCGAAAACTGATGATTATAAATGAAAAAATAAAAACAGAAATTCCCGCTTCAAAATCACTCTATAATCGTGCTCTGATTGTTCAGAGCTTTTTCTCTCAATTGGAATTGCTAGGTAATAGTACCTGCGATGACGTTGTTTTTGCAAAAAAAGCGCTCTCTGAATTTAATCAAGGCAAAGACATTTACTGTGGCGAGGGTGGAACAACGTTTCGTTTCATTTGTGTTCGAGTCAGCCGTCAAAAAGGTTCCTATCGTATTTTTGCAAAGAAAAGACTGTTGGAACGTCCTCAAAAAGGATTGATTGGTTTGTTAACCCAATTAAATACCAAAGTTACCGTTTTTTCAGATCATTATTTATTAGAGTGTCAGGGATGGGATGTTTTACCCGAAGTGATAGTTGATACTTCAGAGTCCAGTCAATATGCCTCGGCGTTGATGTTGAGCTCTTGGAATTTGAAGCAAGATTTAAAGGTCAAATTACAAGGAACAAAGGTTTCGGAAGCATATTTTAATTTAACTTTAGAGATGTTAAGACAATTTGGTTTGCAGTTTGATCTTCAAGATAATCAAATAAATATACCTGCCCATCAGCAATTAACGGTGTCGTCTTATCGAGTTGAGTCTGATGTTAGCTCTGCATTTAGTGTTGTGGCTTTTGGGATACTTTCTAATGGAGTTGAGCTTGTTAATTTTCCTTATGAGTCTCGTCAGCCAGATTTAGTATTTTTGGATATCATTTCTGCGATGGGTGTTCGGTGGGAGCGAAAAGAAAATACACTTATTGTTCAACCGAGCCGAAGTCTGAGACCTATCGAATGGGATCTTTTTAATTCTCCGGATTTATTCCCAGTACTATCCGTTTTGTGTGCCTTTGCAAGGGGTGATAGTAAGTTATTTAATGCTCCTCATTTAGTGGCAAAAGAGTCGAATCGAATTTTAAAAACCTCCGAGCTTTTACGAAATGCGGGTGTCTTAACTGAAGTGTTAAAAGACGGGATGATTATTCATGGTGGATTAGAAAAGACGAACCTTAGTTTTTCTTTCGATCCTGATAGTGATCATCGAATGGTGATGGCTGCGAGTTGTTTAACTTTGTCAGGTGCAAAGATTGATATTTTAAATAAAAATGTCGTCGATAAAAGTTTTCCTGAATTTTGGCAAACCGTAGGGATGTAGAAATGGTAACAGCAATTGTTGGACATCGTGGTACTGGAAAAACAGAGCTTTTAAAGCGTCTGGGGTTTTATTTTAGAGACCAAAATATTGATTTATTAGATTTAGACACATTAATTGAAAACAAAATCGGTAAAAGCATTCGAGAAATGTTCTTAGAAAATGGGGAACAATATTTTAGAGAACTTGAAAGACAGGTTTTTTTAGAAACGGTCCAAAATCGTGACCGCGATACCTATATAGTATTGGGAGCTGGTTTTGATTTAGACTTAATTCCTGATACTGCCAGAGTTTTATGGGTCCGCAGGCAAACGGATTTAGATGGTCGTATTTTTCTAGATCGCCCCCGTTTGGATATCAATGTATCACCTCTTTTAGAGTTCCGTCAGAGAGCAGAAACCAGAGAGCAAAGATTTCAAAATCGCTATGATGATTTGTATTTGATGCCAGAGGGGATATTTGAAAATAGATACCATGCACAGGAAGTTGAAAAATCTATTATTCTGAAAGAACTAAAAGACGTTGGCGGAACGCTTACGGTTTTGGGTGATTATTTTGCCTCTGAAGACAGGTTAAATAATTTTGTTCAAAGATTTAAAAATTCGGGATTTGATTATTTAGAACTTAGAGATGATTTTTTAACTTTTGAACAGATTCAAAAAGTTCTGAACTTATTCGAAGACGCAAAATATATTTTTTCATTCCGTAAAGAGGGTTCTGATATTCAAGATGTCGTAGAAAAAAATAAAGCCTTTTTTGCCAAGGCATCTTATTTAGATTGGGCCGCAGAGTTAGGAAATCCAAGTGAAGTTTTGCGTGTTTTTGGAAATAGTAAGTTAATTTTGTCTTATCATGAAAAAAGAGCCGATGAAATTTGGAAGCAATGGAGCAAAGATTTTATTTATTTAAAATATGCTCCACTGGTTTCTAATTTTGCAGAATTAAAAGAAGGTCATCAGTGGCAACAACAAGAATCTGCAAAGCGGAGTTTTTTGCCAAGGTCTAATGATGGTAAATGGCTTTGGTATCGTTGTTTTATGAAAAATAGACAGCAATTAAACTTCCTGAAAGAATCGGTGGGATCCTCTTTCGATCAACCTTCTTTATGGCAGTGGCTGATGGTTCCTAGGACTTTTAAAGAATTTGCAGCGGTTTTGGGTCAGCCTGTGGGGCATAGTTATTCCCCGATGGAGCAGTCTGAATATTTTCATAAAAAAGGTCTGCCATTTTTTGCCATCGCCATTGGTAAAAGTGAATTTTCAGAGGCGATGCTTTTTTTGCGAAATTTGGGATTAACTCATGCTTGCGTCACATCTCCGTTAAAAGAAGAAGCCGCCCTGTTGGCGAAAAACCATGAGCTTCAAGCTTTGAATACTTTGTTTTGGAATCAATCTCAAAAAGAGTGGATAGGAACGTCAACAGATGGTCAGGGTTTTGATGAAATGATCGAAGGCTGGGAAGTGTTGACTCCTGCTCAAAGTGAAATCGCTATATGGGGAGGCGGGGGTGTCCTTGAAATGCTCAAAGCATCTTTGCCTCACGCACAGTATTTTGAAGCTCGTACAGGAAAAGATCGTCAAAGCGGAGAGACTGCTAATAGTAGTCAGCCTAAGATTGTGGTTTGGGCGGCTCCGCGAACCGAAGAGACGAAATTACCGCCTTTAGAGTGGAAGCCTTTGATGATCTATGATTTAAATTACAAAGAAGACTCGATGGGGAAAGACTATGCGCAAATTTGCGGCGCAAATTATCAATCTGGTTTAGTTATGTTCCAAGGCCAAGCCCGTTATCAAAGAGTTTTTTGGGAAGAACAGGTGCAAGATGAGTGCGAATAGTTTTGGACAAAGATTTAAAATTACAAGTTTCGGAGAAAGTCACGGCACAGCTCTGGGAGTTGTTATCGAAGGATGTCCCGCAGGCTTGAAATTTGATTTTGAACTTTTAAAAAAACAAATGGATCGTCGTAAACCAGGTCAGGCAGGGCAAATTGTTTCTGGTCGTTCAGAGTCAGATGTTCCAGAAATTTTAAGCGGAGTTTTCGAAGGGAAAACCTTAGGAACCCCGATTGCAATTATTGTTAGAAATCAAGATGCACGCTCTAAAGATTATGAAGAGATTAAATCTGATGCTCGCCGTGGACATGCCGATGATGTTTGGTCAGAAAAATTTGGAATTAGAGATCACCGTGGCGGGGGCAGGTCTTCTGGCAGAGAAACAGTTTCAAGAGTTATTGCCGGTGCTGTTGCGGAAATGCTAGTTCGCAAGAGTTCTCCACAAACTCGTGTTATTGGTTATGCTTCTCAAATTGGTCCTTATGTTTTAACTCAAGCTGAAAGAGTAAATGTCGCTTCTGTTTCTGTGGATTCTTTTGAAGCACGCTTTCCATCTCAGCAACAAAATCAAGTTAAAGAACTTTTGCAAAATGCAAAAGCCAATGGTGAAAGTTATGGCGGGATTGCTGAAGTTTTAATTTCCAATCCTCCGAAAAGTTTGGGTCAGCCCGTATTCCATAAGTTGAAATCAGATCTGGCGATGGCCTTTATGTCTGTGGGGGCTGTGAATTCTTTTGAGCTAGGCGCGGGTTCGGATTCAGTTTCTATAAAGGGAACGGAATTTCATTCTGGGGATGAGTCTGTTTACGGTGGCATCCGTGGCGGTATTTCTACGGGAGATGATATTTTATTAAAATCCAGCTTTAAACCTACCAGTTCTATTACAGATGTAGCTAAAAAAGGTCGTCATGATCCATGTATAGTCACTAGAGCTATTCCTGTTTTAGAGTCTATGACATGGTTGGTGTTGGCAGATCATATTCTATGGAATAAAACAGATCGTATCGATTGCTGAAAAAGGCCCACCTGACTGCGTTGTCGAGCTTTATCTTTCACTACGACGTACATTAAGTACGCCTTCGTTGCAGATAAAGCTCTCCGCCTTGCATTTGGACCTTTTTGAGCAATCTCAAGTTGGTGGGCTTTAAAAAAGGCCTCTAAGTAGAACGGAGTTATAAATGGTTTCGGATATTTTTAATCCTGAGTGGTGGACAGAAGTTCCAGATTTTAATTTTCAAGATATCACTTACCATCGCGCCAAAGATCAAGGGACTGTTCGTATTGCCTTTAATCGTCCTGAAGTTAGAAATGCGTTTAGACCTCAAACTGTAGATGAGCTTTATACTGCTTTAGAGCACGCAAGAATTTCTGCGGATGTTGGAGTTGTTTTAATCACGGGCAATGGTCCTTCGCCTAAAGACGGTGGCTGGGCATTTTGTTCAGGTGGTGATCAACGTATTCGTGGCAAAGATGGCTACAAATACGAAGACAAAGAAGCCCAAGGAAAAATGGATCTAGCTCGTTTAGGGCGTTTGCATATTCTTGAGGTTCAACGTTTGATCCGCTTTATGCCCAAGGTTGTAATGGCCGTTGTTCCAGGTTGGGCTGTGGGTGGTGGACATTCATTGCACGTTGTTTGTGATTTAACTATCGCCAGTCAGGAACATGCGATCTTTAAACAAACAGATCCTGACGTGGCAAGTTTTGACTCTGGTTATGGCTCTGCATATCTAGCAAGAATGGTAGGGCAAAAGCGTGCTCGTGAAATCTTCTTTTTAGGCCGTAATTACTCTGCTCAAGAAGCAATGGATATGGGAATGGTCAATGCTGTTGTTCCTCATAAGGATCTTGAAAAAGTTGCTTTGGAATGGGCCGCGGAAATGAATTCAAAATCTCCGACAGCAATGCGTATGTTAAAATATGGATTTAATCTTTGTGATGATGGCTTAGTCGGTCAGCAGCTTTTCGCAGGAGAGGCCACTCGTTTAGCTTACGGAACTGAAGAGGCCCGTGAAGGTCGCGATTCTTTCGTAGAAAAACGCGACAAAGACTTCTCAAAATTCCCTTGGCACTATTAAAAGGTGCCAAGGCACCTTTTGTCTTTTAAGCTACGGTGCCTTTATAGATGTAAGCGATTCCGCCAGTTAGAGAAATGTATTCCATTTTTGAAAAGGAATTACTTTCCTTCATAAGGTCGATAAACTCTTCGCGACATGGGAAGGCGGCAGAGGACTTTTGAAGATACTCGTAGGCATCTTTTTGACCCGTTACAAGTCCACCGATTTTAGGTAAAATATTTTGAGAATAATAGTTATACAAAGTTCCAATCACAGGAACATTCACTTGGCCAAACTCAAGAACCATGACTTTGCCACCAGACTTAGTCACGCGAGCCATTTCTTTTAAAGCCTTCACAGGATCAGAAACATTGCGAATACCAAAAGAGATAGAAGTAATATCGAATTGTTTGTCTTGGTATTGAAGAGCTGTGACATCGGCTTGTTCAAAGGTAATTTCAAGGCCTTTATCTTTGGCTTTTTGCGGAGCAGGGATCAACATTTCTGCGCAGAAGTCAGTTCCAGTAACAGAGCCAACAACGCCGACTTTTTGTTTAAACTCGATCGCTAAATCCCCAGTGCCAGTTGCGCAATCTAAAATTTTATCGCCGAATTTAGCTCCACTGTATTTAACTAACTTTTTTCTCCAAAGGTGATGAACACCCATAGATAAAACAGTGTTGCCTTTGTCATAATTGGCAGCAACTTTAGAGAACATATTACGAATGATTTCTGGGTTTGGAGAATGTTTGCTCATTAGTTTTTCACCTTGTGAAGAGGTCTTTCGATGGCGTTAAGGATGCGACTCATTTTGTGCATCATCTTATCGAAATCAGACGGTGTCAGGGCTTGCATTCCATCAGAAAGAGCTTCTGAAGGACGAGGATGAACTTCTACGATAATACCATCAGCGCCAACGGCTGCGGCTGCGCAGGCTAAGTCAGGAATTAGCTCTCTGATGCCAACCGCGTGAGAAGGGTCTACTATTACAGGAAGATCTGTATTGTGTTTGGCAAAAGCGACGGCATTCAGATCCAGAGTATTGCGAGTAGCTGTTTCAAAAGTTCTGATTCCACGTTCACATAAAATTACATTCTTGTTGCCACCACTTGTGATGTATTCAGCAGCTTTGATCCATTCGTCAACATACGCAGAAAATCCACGCTTAAGCATGACGGGCTTATCCTGCATTCCTAGCTCTTTAAGTAAAGAGTAGTTTTGCATATTTCTTGCTCCGACTTGGAAGCAAGAAACAAGGTCATAGATTTCTTCAATTTGACGAGCATCTACAACTTCGGAAGTTAAAGTCATGCCTGTTTCTTTGCAGACTTCTCGGATGAAATTAAATGAATCTGCTCCAAGACCTTGAAATGATTTCGCAGAGGTTCTTGCTTTCCAAATACCACCTCTGAGAATATGGGCACCAGAGGCTTTGACGGCCTTGGCAGTTTCGAGGAATTGGCTATGGCTTTCGATAGAACAAGGACCAGCAAAGACAGTAAAGTGTGGACCACCGATATCGTATCCAC
>JBHIVS010000009.1:0-22905 GCA_041987885.1 Pseudobdellovibrionaceae bacterium
TTCCAATAATCCATGTTCTCACGCAATATTTTCTGATAACCTACATGAAACATCATCAAACGCAATGAACCTATGGTAGATTTGAAAGTCATTTCAGGATATTTTTCTACGTCGAAAAAATCAGCTGTGCGCAAATGTTTATCGCGGTCAGCTTGGTTTGTATCGATCGAAGCTGTTTTTACGGTGAAAGCTACATTTGTTAATTTGTTACCTTTTTCGTCGAAATCAAAAGTTCCGTTAAAGTCATTGAAGCGACCTTGAACCTTTGAAATAACAAGATGGTCGATTTCAAACCCAACATATGTGTGAGCTTTATCAACTTCGTAACTAGTTGCAAATGCTGGAAGGGCAAAAATGCTGGCCAAGCAGAATGCAAAAATGGTTTTGAAAGTGGTCATATTTTCTCCTTTAGTTTGAAGTCATTATGATAATTGGAAGAAAAGTGAATGTTGATCCATTATTTAGTAAGTCTGCCTAAGAACAGACACAATGTAGGGCGACATAGGTTTTGCTGCAATGAGTCTTCGGTCTTTTAGCAGCTTTTTGGCCGGTTGTGTGTTTTTGACATCAAAACTTCGAAGTTTTCTCAGAGAATATAACTCATCTTCGCCTCTGAGCTTACTTATCTAGTTGTCATGTTTGAGGTTTTTCAGTAACTACTTAGTGATAGCTAATTGAAATTGTAGAGGTGTGGATATGCACAACGATCAAGTGCAGGGGACTGTTGCCCATGAAGGGTTAACGGGGACTCAAACTATTGATGATATGTCACGTGGCTTTGCCTTCACGTCAAAACTCGATGCTCTAGTTGCATGGGGCAGAAAAAATTCTCTGTGGCCTATGCCTTACGGTACAGCTTGCTGTGGTGTTGAGTTTATGTCGGTGCTTGGACCTAAATACGATCTTGCTCGTTTCGGAGCAGAGGTCGTTAGATTTTCTCCGCGCCAAGCAGACTTGTTAATTGTTGCTGGAACTATCACTGAAAAGATGGCTCCAGTTATTGTGCGTATCTATCAACAAATGTTGGAACCAAAATATGTTATTTCCATGGGAGCTTGTGCAAGCTCTGGTGGTTTCTACAGAGCCTATCACGTACTTCAAGGTGTAGATAAAATTGTTCCAGTAGATGTGTATGTTCCAGGTTGCCCTCCAACGCCAGAAGCGGTGATGGATGGAATTATGGCCCTACAAAGAATGATCGGAACGAATCAACCACGTCCTTGGAAAGACAACTGGAAGAGCCCTTATGAACAAGCTTGAGACTTTAAAAAATCAACTATCTGCTCACTTCAAGGTTGAGAACTATCGCTTTATTCACGCCGTAGGTGATGATGTTATCGAAGTTCCAAAGGAAGATGTTCCTGCTTTGATGCTTTTCTTAAGAGAGAATAATTATTTCGATTTCTTGATGGACGTCTGTGGTGTTGATTACCCAGCTCGTGAAAAAAGATTCGATGTGGTTTATAATCTTTTTAACTCTATCAATTCTTCACGTTTACGTATCAAAGCTCAAGTGGGTGAAGGCGAGTCCATCGGGACTGTATTGCCAGCGTACAGAGGTGCTGACTGGTTTGAACGTGAAGCCTACGACATGTACGGAATTATTTTCGAAGGTCATCCGAATCTTCGTAAAATTTTGACTCACTTCCAATTCGAAGGTCATCCGCTTCGTAAAGACTATGATTCAAATGCGAATCAGTCTTGTAATGGTTCTTTGCCAATTCATTTCAATAATGAACCGGGATCTCCAGGGGATGTATTGAATGATAAATATCTTCCAATCAATATCGGTCCTTCTCACAATGCCATGCACGGTACTCTTCGAGTGATGGCAGAGCTTGATGGTGAAACCATTGTTAGATGTAACAACGAAATTGGTTATCTTCACCGCTGCTTTGAAAAAATGGCAGAAACTCATCCCTACAATCAAGTGATCCCTTACACAGATCGTTTGAACTATTGTTCTGCTCCAATGAATAACATTGGTTATTGCAAAGCGGTTGAGCGTTTATTGGGTGTTGAAATTCCTCACAAAGCTCAAGCTATGCGTGTGATTTTAGCAGAGCTATCAAGAATCATCGATCACTCCGTAGCAATCGGTACGGGTGCGATGGACTTAGGGGCTTTAACAAGCTTCTTCTATATGTTCGGTATCCGTGAAAAAGTTTATACTTTGTTTGAAAAACTTTGCGGGGCTCGTTTGACGGTTTCTCTGACTCGTATCGGAGGCATGGCTCAAGACGCTCCTGAAGGTTGGTTCGATGAAGTTTTAGCTTTGTGTAAAGAAATGCGCAAAGGCGTTGATGAAATGGGCGGCATGGTTTTGGAAAACAAAATCTTTGTTAACCGTACTCGCGGTGTCTGTCCCGTTTCTGCCAAAGATGCTATTCAATGGGGCTATACAGGTCCATTATTAAGAGCTTCCGGTGTAAATTTAGATTTACGTAAAGCACAGCCATATTATGGTTATGATGCTTTGGATTTTGATGTTCCCGTGGGAGCTAATGGCGATATCTATGATCGTTATATGGTTCGTTTCGAAGAAATTCGTCAATCCATTCGTATCATTGAACAAGTCTGTAAAAATGTTCCAGGTGGTGATTACACTATTCGTGATAGAGGAATCGTTCTTCCTGAAAAGAAAGACGTTTACGGAAATATCGAAGGTTTGATGAATCACTTTATGTTGATCGTAAAAGGTCTTCGTCCGCCAGTGGGTGAGGTTTACGATGCGACTGAAGCTGCAAATGGTGAATTAGGTTTCTATTTAGTGAGTGATGGATCTGCAAATCCATATCGCTTAAAAGTAAGACCGCCATGTTTTGCGATCTATCAATCTTTCCCGACTGTTGTTAAAGGTGCTATGATTGCCGATGCTATCGCAACCGTGGCTTCTATGAACATCATTGCCGGCGAATTGGATCGCTAGGAGTAACGGATGTTTAAATTATCTGATGAAGGCGTAGCTGCTGTTAAAAGTGAATTGTCTCGTTACGAGTTAAGAGAGTCTGCGATTATTCCTAGTCTCTATGTCGCTCAAAAAGAAAATAACGGACATATCACTCCTGAAATTATTCGTTATTTGTCTGAGTTGATGGATATTCCTGAATCTCGTATCAACGAAGTTTTTAAATTCTATACAATGTTCAATCAAAAACCTGTTGGAAAATATCATGTTCAGGTTTGCACGAATATTTCATGTGCTCTTGAAGGGGCCCGTGAAATGGCTTCTCATATTTGCAGTGAATTAAAAGTAAAATATGACGAAGTTTCTGCAGACGGACGTTTCACAGTTTCTAAAGTGGAATGCTTGGGAGCTTGTGGATTTGCTCCGATGATGCAGGTGAATGATAAGTATTATGAAAAGCTTACTCCAGAATCAGCAATGAATCTGTTAAGAGGAATGAAGTAATGGCTGAAGTAAAGTTATTAACAGAATTTTATCATCTTCCAGAGTTTCAAACTCTTGAAGGATTCAAAGCAAGAGGTGGCTATGCTACTTTGCCGAATGCTCTAAAAATGGAGCCTGCGCAAATTATCGAAGAGGTTAAAGCTTCGGGGTTGCGTGGTCGTGGTGGCGCTGGTTTTCCGACGGGAATGAAATGGGGTTTTCTACCTAAAAATGGTGATCCTCGTTATTTACTATGTAATGCTGATGAAGGTGAACCTGGAACTTTCAAAGACAGAATGATTATGCTTAAAGCTCCTCATCAATTGATTGAGGGAATGATCATTGCTGGTTTTGCTGTGAACTCGAACAAAGGTTATATCTATGTTCGTGGTGAATACACAGAACCTATTGCCTCTTTAGAAAAAGCTTTGAAAGAAGCTTATGCAGCTGGATACCTTGGTAAAAATATTTTTGGTTCTGGTTTTGATTTTGATTTGGATATTTACAGAGGAGCTGGTGCCTATATCTGCGGGGAAGAAACAGGATTGATTTCTTCTTTAGAAGGTAAAAAAGGTCAGCCTAAGTTAAAACCACCGTTCCCTGCGATTCAAGGTTATTTAAAAAAGCCAACGATCGTAAATAACGTGGAAACACTTGCTGCTGTTACTTATGTATTGCGTGACGGTGCTGCGGCTTACAAAAAACATGGAACTGAAAAAGCTCCAGGAACTAAAATCTTCTCTCTATCTGGAAACGTGATGAAACCAGGGAACTACGAAGTTCCATTGGGATATCCTTTAATGGATTTAATCATGAACGAAGGTGGCGGTTTAAAACCAGGTCGTAAGTTGAAAGCAGTTATACCTGGGGGATCTTCTGCGCCAGTATTGACGGCTGAAGAAACTGTGAAAGCAAATTTAGACTATGAATCTTTAGCAGGCATGGGAACTATGTTGGGTTCTGGTGCTGTTATTGTTATCGACGATTCTCAGTGTATGGTGGATATGTTGAATATACTATCCCATTTCTATGCGCATGAGTCTTGTGGACAATGTACTCCTTGTCGTGAGGGGACTGGTTGGTTGAGCAAGATCCTTCATTCAATTATTGAAGGTCGTGGTCGTTTGCAAGATATCGATTTATTGGTAAAAGTTGCTGACAATATGAAGGGCAAAACTATCTGTGCTCTTTCTGATGCAGCGGCATTTCCAGTTCTAAGTTTTGTAAAAAAATTCCGTGATGAGTTTGAATTCTACGTTCGTGAAGGACGTTCGAAAGTAAAAGGAACGACGTATGCCGAAAATAACCATTAATGGCAAAGAGGTCGAAGTAAAAGAAGGTAGCACTATTATCGAGGCGATGAATCAGTCTAATGAGCGTATAGCCCATTACTGTTATCATCCAGGATTGAGTGTTGCCGGTGTTTGTCGCGTTTGTATGGTTGAGATTGAAGGCAATCCGCGTTTACAGATCGCGTGTAACACAACGGTTACTGAAGGTATGAAGGTTAATAATACTTCAGACAAAGTTAAAGATGCCGTTAAGTGGGGATTGGATTTCCATTTAATCAATCATCCTTTGGACTGTCCTATCTGTGACCAAGCCGGAGAATGTGGCCTGCAAGACCAATATATGGAGTATGGAAAATACGATCCTGAAATGGCTGAGCATAAGCAAAAGAAACACAAAGTTGTAGATCTTGGGCCTACAGTAGTATTGGACTCTGAACGTTGTATTTTATGTTCTCGTTGTGTTCGCTTTACGACCGAAGTAACTCATACTGAAGAGTTGGGAATTTTTAATCGTGGAGATCGTTCTGAAATTGGAACTCACGATGGTAAAAAATTAGACAACAAATATTCGCTAAACACAGTGGATATCTGTCCGGTAGGGGCTTTAACTTCTAGAGACTTCCGTTTCCGTCAGCGTGTTTGGTTCCTTAAGGATGCTGAAACGGTATGTAACGGATGTTCGACAGGTTGTAATATTAAAGCTTACTATAATAAGGAAGGTTTCTTCCGTATTAAGCCTGTTTATAATGAACAAGTAAATGGTCATTGGATGTGTGATGATGGTCGAAATGTTTATAAATTCGTAAATCTTGAGCACCGTATTGTTAAAGGGAAAATCCACAATGCTTCAGGTTGGGTTGAAAAACCTGCGGGAGCAGTGGCGAAAGAAGCCTCTGCTGTTTTGAAAGCAGCAAATGCTGACTCTATGGCTTTGGTTTTGACTGCTCAATATACAGTGGAAGAGTTCGAAGCGATTGTTTCTTCTTTCGTAAATGATTTTAAAACAAAAAATATTTTCTTCTGGATCAACAATAAAGAAACTTTCGATTCCTTTGATGGTCTACTGATTCGTGGAGATAAAAATCCAAACACAAAAGGACTTTTAAAAGTTCTTGAGAAATATGGTGTTTCAGCGACTTGGAACGATCTGACTCAAGGTTTGGATCAAGGTAAAATCAAAACCGTAGTCGTTGCAGGACCTGAAAACTTAGATGTTTTCCCTGAATTTGAATCTAAAGTGAAAGAGCTTTCAAAAGCTCAGAATTTGATCTGGATGCAGGCTGCGAAACATGAAGCTTTGAACTCTGTTAAAGGAAATGTCTGGATTGTTCCTACGAAAACTTTCGTAGAAAAAGATGGTACTTTCGTTAACCATGCGGGTCTTGAGCAGAAGTTCAAAAAAGTAACTACAGTTAATTCAGAAGCCTTAACTCTGGTTGAAGCTGCATTGTTACTAGCAGGTAGAGACTTGGCGTTAATTCCGTCAACTCCTTACAAGCCAATGAACCAACGACCGGATCAAGTGACTCAAGAAAACCGTAAAAAGAATGAGTTCGTATTTAAGAGAGGCAGCCTATGAGTGTAATGCAAAATAACTCTGAAAAGGCAAAGTGGTATTTGCCAGGGATTTTCTCAGGGCTTTATACAACTGGGAAACATTTGTTTTCTAATCTTTTTAATAAAAAGAAAATGATGACTTTGAACTATCCAGAGGAAAAGTATGAATACTCTCCTCGCTTCAAAGGGAATCATATCCTGACTGTTAAAAAAGACGGATCTTTACGTTGTACGGCATGTATGTTGTGTGCGACGAACTGTCCTGCTGAGTGTATTACAATCAAAGCCGCAGAACACGGTGATCCTGAAGTTGAAAAATTCCCAATTAACTATGAAATCGACATTTTAAGATGTGTATTTTGTGGTTTTTGTGAAGAGGCGTGTCCTGTGGATGCGATTCGCTTAGGACCTGAGTGGCAGACTCCAGGTGTTAATGGGTCTCAATTCATTTATGACATCAATCATTTGGCGTATAGACCAAATCTTAAGGGTGGAATTCAGACTCATGTAGACGATGAAGAACGTCACAAGGCCGGAATCTAAAAGATTGAAAATTGATTAAAAATAAAAAAGGGCACCGTTTTGGTGCCCTTTTTTTGTTTTAAAACTTCGGACGGTTATGATTTTTGTTCAGGTGATTTTTCCTTTTTGGGAAACATCAATGAAGCAAATACAGACACTGTGATCAAACCAAAAATAATCGACAATGACCAAATAATTGGGAAATGGCCGTCAAAAACTTTGTTTAACCAAACCATTTTTAAACCTACGAAAATCAATACTAGAGCTAGACCGTATTTCAACAAATGGAATTTATCTACGACATTTGCCAATAGGAAGTAAAGAGATCGCAGACCAAGAATTGCAAAGATATTTGAAGTAAAGACAATCATGGGCTCTTTAGTAATTGCGAAAATAGCAGGTACAGAATCGACTGCAAAAATAACGTCCGTCATTTCCATGAAGATCAAACACACAAATAAAGGTGTGATCATAAGTACGCCATTTTCTCTAACGAAAAAGCTATGGCCTCGCAAATCTGAAGTTACCGGAATTATTTTTTTAAGTAATTTAATAACCACATTGTTCGAAGGATCTACGTTGTCGTCGTCCCCACCTGCGAAAAGCATTTTCGCTCCAGTGAAAAGTAAAAACACACCAAAGATGACCACAACTGATTGGTATTGCATCAAGATAGAACCTAGAGCAATGAATATAGCTCTAAATACAAGAGCTCCTAGGATACCAAAGAATAAAACTCTGTGTTGAAGTATAGGTGGGATTTTAAAGAAGCTAAAGACCACTACAAAGACAAAGATGTTATCAATAGAGAGCGCTTTTTCGATGACGTAACCAGTTAGAAACTCAAGCCCAACCTGTTTAGCGACCATTGGATCGTTAAACTTATCGAGAGAATAGTAATAAAGTCCTGCATTAAAAATTAAAGCTAAGCAGACCCAAGCAATAGACCAAAGAGTTGCTTCTTTGACTCCAATCACATGGTCTTTTCTATTGAAAACTCCCAAATCAAGAGCAAGCATCGCAAAAACAAAAACTAAAAATCCAGCATAAAGATGCCAGTAATCATAAAACGGGAATAACAACGTGTTTTCCATTAATTTCCTCCGTATTGAACTATATGCTGTTCTTAATGTTTTAAAAATTATATAATCTACATTAACTTCTTCGATTAAATCAATGAGGTATTTATGTCGGTTAAATTAGATAACTCCTTGAAATGGCTTAACTATCACCATTTATACTACTTTTATATCATTGCCAAAGAAGGCAGCATTGCAAAAGCCGCCGAGCGTTTAAAGCTAGGTCAGCCCAGTTTAAGCACTCAACTTAAAAGTTTAGAAGAGTCTCTAGGAAAGCCTCTTTTTGATAGGAATAAACAAAGGCTTTCTTTAACAGAATCGGGAAGAGTTGCTTTGAAATATGCTGAACAAATTTTCTATTTGGGTTCAGAAATGGTCGAAGTTTTATCTGACACGCTAACTAATAATAAGGTGCATATTCAAATTGGGGCCTCAGATAGCGTACCTAAAGCTGTGGTCATGGAGTTGGTTTCTAAAGCTTATGAATTTAAGAATTGCTCAGTCAGTGTTTTGGAAGGATCAAGTCGTGAGTTACTTAAAGAGTTGTATAATCATCGTATTGATCTAGTTATTTCCAATGATGATGCAGATAATGAATATACAAATATATATTCGAAACTATTAACTCAGTCGCCAATTGTTATATGTGCTCATCCAAAATATAAAAAGCTCAAAAATAATTTCCCTTATTCTTTAGATGGACAGCCATTTATTTTACCTACGAAGCATAGTCGCCTACGTGTAGATTTAGATCTTTATTTTTCAAAAAATGAAATTAAATTAGATATGGTGGCAGAAACTCAAGATACGAGTTTGCAGCGTTTACTAGGGGAGGAAGGTTTTGGGATCATTCCTGTTTCTGAAGAATCAGTCAGAGAACAAGTAAAAGAGAAAAAATTGATCGTGCTCGGGGCTCTGGAAAATCACTTTGAAGATTATTGGTTAATGGCGGCCGATCGTAAAATCACAAATCCTGTAGCTGCTTATCTTTTTGCGGAGTTTTCAATCAAATAAAAATCCCCTGTAGAGTACAGAGGATTTTTGCTTAGTTTAGGTTTTTCTTAATCAGTTTTAAAAATGGGGGCAAATAAAAGATATTTTATTCCTCACAAAGAGCGCTTAAAACCTTAAGTGCTTCTACGGCTTCAGGAACAACTCCGCTTTCTTTGCTTGCAGAAGTTTCAATGTCTTCTTTTGTCGACTTGCAATCTTCTTTGGTAAATGTCGTCGTTGTAATTAGATCCAAATATCCTTCAAACTCATTAAGACTTCTGAAGGCTTCTTTTTGGTCAATAGAGAATATATCATTTTTATTTTCTATTTTTTCAATTTCAAAAGAAATGATGCGATCAAATACATCATCTTTGAAATCACTGAAAAGTTCTAGTTTCTTTTCTACAGAGCGTTCTTGTTTTAAAGCTTTAATTAATGCTTCTGTATTTTTACGAGTTGGAGCATCGGAAAGAGCCCAAGCATTTAAAGAAACCAAAATTAGACTAGAGATAATTAATTTAAACATGATCCACCACCAATGTTAGTTTCGATTTTTTTCAAGGCGTTACTGATCTTTGGATAGTAATTAGAAGTTTCTTTTCTTCTCGATGCTGTTTTATTCGAGCTTGCTGGGTAGGCACGCATGTACTCTTCCATTTTCTTTAAAAACTCATCAGCACTACCAATTGATTTACTACGATAGTAAGAGTTTAAAAGTGCTTTTGCCGGAGTCCAAGTTCCTGACGGACCGGTATTGTGTGACCAAATCATCAAAGCTCTTTTGATTTTATTTACTTCGTTCAGAGAAAGGTGGCTAAATTTAGCAGAATAATTTTTATTATCAAAAATAGTATTATTCATGTCTTTTTTAACACCTTTTAAAGATGCATAAGTATAGATCATATTAATAACTGGATTCCCATTCTTCATGGCAATTCTATCGCAAGATCTATTTGCGCTTGCTTGCATTGGAACTTCATCTGACAGTACTTCAGAAGATAATCGTTGGCAGAGCTTATTAGAGCTAGAGCCAAGCATTGTGCGAACTTTTTTAATATCATTTTTATTTACTTGTTCAATTGCTGTCGCTGTAAATTGCCCAATTCCACCAGCGCCTGTACCACTAACTGCGTTCACATGGAATCCTGATTCAACATTTATCATCGCAAAGACAGCAAGAATATCTTGTTGGTGTGCTTGATTACCTTCGCCTGGGGAAATATATTCCGTCATACAAGAAGATACAGCATCAAAGCTATTTGCGATCATTTTGAAATAGTTTTCAGACAAACACGGTCTTACGGCTCTTCCTGAATAAGTGTTTCCATTACAAGATCTAAAGCTTGTATCATTCGGGCCAAATTTCAAAGACATACCCATTTGAATACAAGAGGCTTTTATTGTTGAATTGCCACGTAAAGGGGCTCTGATCAGTTCTGCAAGTAAGCCTTTGCCATCTTTAGCTGTTTTAATTTCACTCTCTAGATAGTCATTTTTATCATTACATGTATTATAGCGCATACTTTGAACAGGATCGCTACAGTCTCTACAGTTTGCTGTCGGAGATTGAATTTGTCCTAAGATAGAAGCATTTTGATTCGCTTTATTAATTTTATTCAATGCATATTCAATCGTATTCTCGGATTCATTAGATCTTTTTGGTGGCTCAGCACCAATACGATAGGGAACTACGATTCTGTCGTTTCTTTTTGAAGGAGGATAGAACTTCTTTTTAGCTTCCTCTAAGGCTTGAAGCATCTTAGGGAATTGAGTGATTAAGTTGTGTCCTTGCGTTGATTTCTGTTGGTCTTTCTTTTCCGCAGCAAAACCTGAACTAGATAATAGAACGCTTGTTGATACAACCGTCGCTAAAATGAATGTGCGCTTATTAAAATTGTATACCTTCATTTTATGCTTCCTCCTTCATTCTATTATCAAAGGAGCAAGGGGCGAGCCAAAAGACTTGCAATGATTTCAAGAGGTTAATGATTGAATATCTGTTTCACTTTGGGATAAGGGTGTTATCTTACGAAATCTGTCATGAGTTTGTAAAAACTTATGACAGGACTTCTTTGTTGTATCAAAATAAGACGGCTGATTTAAATCTTAAAAGCAGAGAAAGTTATGGTACGGCTTTCGTTTAACTATGTTTTTTCATTCGAGCCGTAGCGATGTCACTGGCTTCGTAGTTACAGAAACGACAACGTAGAATGAAGTGACCTTGAGAGTTTGTATCTAGGTATAGAACAGAGTCTGGACACTTAGGGCATACTGCAGATTCTAAATAGTAGTTACGATGATTGGAAGACTGGCCGACTAATTCATAAACCTTATGAACCTCATCTCCAAAGCCTTTTAAGATTTGCTCTGCAATTTCATTAAAATTAAATTCATAATTTCTTATGGCCTGCTCTACGCTACGGTCAAAGAGTATTTGATCTTCTTTGGCTACGTTAGTGAGACGGGCAGCAAGCACCATTGGTTTACCGATAGCAGTATAGCTCTTAAAGAATTTTCTATTCCCGTAGAAGCCAACGTTGGCCTCACCTTGAGCAATACCCATGCGAAGTTTTAAAGGACCTTTCCAGTGTTGTTCGTAGAACAGGCTGTCTTGGGCAATGAGTCCTTTGATTTCAAGAGCCGCATTACAGACTCTTTGTACGTAGTCACCATAGGCGATAGGCTCGTTGGCAAAGGCTAAAATGCCATCTCCTTGAAACTTATCGATGGTCAGATCATATTTTAAGAAGGTTGAAATGACCGTATCCATAAATTTAGATAAAACTAAATCGATTTCAGACTGATCGAGAGTAATCACTTTCTCTGTAGAATTCACAATGTCTACGAAGATAGAGCAAATCGATGTTCTTTTGACCGAAGTTTCAATGTCGATACGACCTTCTTTAATAGCGCGAACAATTTGAGGACTGAATTGCGAGCTTAAGGCATTTAAACGGATCGCTTCTTCTGTTTTTTTAGCAATAAGCACATCACGATTTTTAATTTCTTGATGAAGCTTCATGCGAGATTCAAATTCTTTCTGACGTAAGTTCGAATGAAAGAATCTAATTAAAAAACAGATAACAATAGATCCTACAATAAAAAATGAATTGACCATGACTTGTTCTAAGTCAGAACCAGAGTTTACTCTGATTGCGCAGGTAATAATATATGGTGCGTAGATTCCAAATGCAGTCAGAGCTAAAAACTTGCGATCAAAAGGTATAAAGGACAAGCTTCCTATTGCTACTAGATTAAGACCTGCATAATAGCCTGTAGTCACATTTGGTACTATCATAATCATGATATTAATCGGCAAGGCGACCAAAAATGCATAAGAAGCAGAAAGCCACTGGAAGCCATTGAGAGTACGAACTACTTTATGCATCAGAAACTTACAGCCCATAGAGACTGGAATAATCGTCAAACGTAAAAGTAGAAATAAAGGCGCTAACTCAGATATATATAAAATATCTGCTAACCAAAAAAGCAGCATGAGAGGTGTTGCCATCCAATTTGCAACAACTGTCAGAATGGACTTGAATTCCTCAACTCCCTCTCTGTCCTTCGTAATAAGGTTAACGCTTTCAGGTAAACTCATTGATTTCTAAATATCTCTTTCGTTCCAGTCGGTTATTTTTCAATAACTACGAATAAATTGACTCCTAGAGGTTCTTTTTCTACATGAATTTTAGAACCAATACCTTTAAACATATTTATAAGTTCTTCTTCAGAGCGATAAATTAAATGCCAATCTAAAACTAGCTCCATAAAGGGAACAGACGGATTGTTCTTGCTGAAGTTACCTATAATGAGCTTTCCACCAGGTTTAAGTCCTTCTGCCATCTTGGTAGCCGCCATCACGGCAACGGGCTCGGAGAAGTAATCAAATAGACCTGCGGAATAAATCAGATCATAATCTTTTTCAGGCAGTCCACCTACTATGACGTTTTTGATAGCCATGTTGTTAAACTTAAAAGCAGCCCCTGTATTTAAAGTTCTCTCTAAAGACATGAGTTGTTTTTGAGCGTGTTTAAGAGACTCTTCGTCTTGGTCCAAACAAGTAAATTCCATTTTGAAATTTTCTGGATATGCTTTTTGTACATAAAGCTGCATTTCCATAGCAGGACCACTTGCTACTGAAATAGCTTTGAACGGAGTTTGTCCTTGGTGAGCTGTTGTATATTCTGTTATTTTGTTAAACAGGTAGTAACCTCTATTTTTTACTGCGGCTCCGGCAGGTTCATCAATAAAGTACTTGTGCATACATTGATCAAACAGGGTTTTTCCGACAATTTCATTGCGGTAAAGGTGATTCATCATTTCATAGTCACCTGCATAACCACGCGGTTTGTAGTAAGCACGTGAAGCAAATGGAGCTCCATACACAAGATCACCAATCTTTGTACGTGCAAAATCGTTTGCACATTTCATTTGCTCCGGTGTTAAGCCTTGTAAAAGTACCGGAATTTTAGAGTACTGAGCTGGAATAAATTTTCCAAGATAAGCAGAAACAGTATTTGCAATAGACTCGCGATATTGTTGAGCTTCTTGCCAATTATCTACTGGGGTATTCTTTTCAAGATCATTTACTTTGTTTTTAAGCTCTTCGAGCCAATCCTTCATTTCATAGACAAAAGATTTAAAAAGAGGAGGTAGTGTTGCAAGCATTTCCGTGTATTGATTTTGTTCTTGAATTGTTTTTTGAGAAACATCGACAGCAGTAAAGGAAGCAGTGTTAATTGAATCAGTAATAGTTTCCAAACCAATAATTAAAGCCTCTTTATCGCCAATTTTTGTTTTCTCTTCACGAGCCCATTTGGCACTAATTGCCTGCATAAATATGCCCTTGAATTCAATTTTAAAATCGCAGGTACTATCAGCTGAATCAAAATTCTTCTTGAACGAAGCATAGTCTTTAGACTCGATGACAACGGCGACACCGAAAGTGCTGACATTACTAATTTCATATTTTCCCAAATTTGAAATTAGATAGCAGTCTTGAGCATAAAGACTTAAGCGATCTTGACGTACGACTTTTAACTTTTTCTTTTGATCAATATTAAAAGATTCCTGCTTCATGGCTTTGTTGGTCATATTTTTTCCTTTTACAAGTTTTTCAAGCACAAAACTTATCGACCAGAATCATGAGAATGTTTAGAATCCGCAGGGATTTTTACAGAATAAAAAAAAGGTCAGGGCTATAGTCCTGACCTTAAAAACGATTTTCTTTTTATATTACATACTAAAGTCTAATATGTTTATTTCCAAGCATAGGCTGCTTTGACGTGAAGTCTCCAGAGCTTTAGTCCAACTTGCAGTTCTACTTTGGCGATTTCAATGTCTCGCTTCATTTCAGCAAGCTTGATTTCGTAAGCTCCTTTTAGTTCAGCTTTTCTTTTTGCTGTATCTAGCTTGAACTGTTCATAGTCTTCCTTGAGTTTTTTAATCTTATCTTGAGTTTCGATAAGCTTTTCTCTCAAGTTCGCCATTTTTTCTTGAGCATATCCGATTTGAACCATTTCTGATTCTTCGGCCTGTAATTTAGCTTTTAAGATTTCAACGGCTGAAATCATTCTTAATTTGCTAGCTAAGCCCATCATGCTTAAAGATTTAATAACCCATTTTGTAGGGTCCCATTGATACCATTTGATACCGTTTCTGTAGTCAATTTGGAACTTGTGATGGAAGTTATGGTAACCTTCTCCGTGAGTTAGTAAGGCAACAAACCAAGAGTCACGTGCAGAGATTTCTTTGGAATAAGTTTGTTTTCCCAGAGTGTGGCAAAGAGAATTGATGAAGAAAGTGCTTTGTTGAGTAAGAGCAATACGTAAACCACCTGCGATTACTAAGCCACCTAACCAAGATCCTAGGAAATGACCGACAATCATGGGTAAAATAAAACCGCTAAAGATCGAAATTGCTAGATAATGGTCATCTTGAAACTTAACCATTTTGTCTTTTTCTAAATCAGGGGCATGGATTTTTTGATCTACGGTTTCTTTAAAGAACATCCAGCCCATATGAGCATGCCAGAATCCTTTAGAAATGTTATAGGGATCTTTATCTCCATCCAAGTGTGTATGATGTTTGCGATGGTCAGAGGACCATTTTAAAGCAGAGCCTTGGAATGCTGATGCGCCAATAAATAAAAATAAAAATTTTACGACAGGGTGAGCATCATAGCTTTTGTGCGAGAAAAGACGATGATAGCCTGCGGTAATAGATAGATTTGTTGCGGCCGCAAAAAGCAAAGCAAACAAAGCGATTTCCCATTGGAAACCATAAGCGTAGAAATAAATTGGAGCTAAGACCAGAGTAATGAGGGGGTTTAGCACAAGGAACAGGGCTACTGGCCATTCAATTTTTTTATTTTTCATTTTCACCTCTCAATTTAGAGTGTAGCAGATTGGCTTAGATTTAAATATTAAAAATGAAAAGCCAAGATATAATGTGATTTAAGGCGCACAGAAGCATGCTTTCCTCACTTTGAATAATCTTAAATTCAATACAATCTCACCCATCTCAGGTCGTGCCGTTTATAATGCAGTGGTCTGGACTTTATTATTCTGCTAGACTCTGGGTCTATGCAGATAGAAGTAATAAATTCTGAAGTTTGGGAACAGCTTAATGACGAGATAAAGATTTATTTATCTTTAAAAGACGAATCAAAAATTCGAGTTTTTACAAACTTATATCAAGCTGTATATGAAATTTGCCAAGGCACTTCTCAATTCATGAGTCATAAAAAATCAATAGCTACGGTCATGGGGTTAAGCTCTTTTTCAAATGGAATATTGCCCGCATATTATCGTGATCTTTATGAAGTGCAGAATAAAGACTTCAGAGCTTTGAATAGTGTCGATTCTTTGGATGAGTGGATAAGCTCACTAAAAAAAGAAACCTGTTTCACATTGTTTTTTGCAGAGCATTCCATAACAGGAGAGTCCTTTTCTCAGGCATTATCGTTAGAGAAAAAAATGTCAGAAAAAAGAATTTTTTCTATTCTGGTATCTCAAGATATTTCTTGGCTTTCTTCTGAAATGAGTCCTTATGCCGTTAGGGTTGTCGGTTTACCTTCAGGTCGGGCGGTAGTTAGAATGGGAGCGCGTTATCGTGCACCTTCAATTTTAAGTACGAATATCCAATGGCAAATTTCTGATTCAGCCAAATATATTAAAGATATTGAGTGGGCCCAAAAAATTGTTACTGAAATATCCAAAGTCGAAGAATTTGAAAGAAAATTTTCAAAAGACCAAGGCCTTTATCCTTTGATTCCATTCGGAACGCCTAGAACTTCAGATCGTTGTATCTTAATTAGTGAAGAAGTTCATGCAGAAGCTTTGGCAAAAAGGTTTAAAGAAAAATTTGTTGTCCAAGGCGATCAGGATCTTGTTTATAGCTTGTCTGGATGTCAGTGGGGTTACGATGATATATTTGCTGATTGGTGGACTGACTTGGAAAAATTGAAAGTAACTCCATCCCAAGTTTTAATTATTGATGCGAGTTTATTGGCACAAAGCAATTGTGCAGAAGTTCTGAAATCGACTTATATGGAACTTATTGAACAACAAAGCTGGAAATTGTGAGTGCTCTACAAGGCAAGTTTATTATTTTAAAGAAAACGAAATATGGTGAATCAGATTTGATTCTTCAGGCCCTTTCGCAAGAAGGTGGTCGTTATTCTTTTTTAGCACGGGGAGCTTTAAAAAGTAAAAAAAGATTCGGTGGTGGAATCCTTGAGCCGACTCATTATTTATTGATGACTTATAAATCTACTCAAGGAGAAAATGGGCTCAATATCCTTCAAGAGGCAACTTTGGTCGAAGAGTTCCAAGGACTACGTACCGATTTTGATAAAATTGAATTAGCGTTAAATATTTTGGAATGTGTTGCAAAGGTAAGTATGGAAGGGGATCAGGATTCGGAGTTCCTGTTCAATTTGTTAGGGCATTCTCTAAAGGCTATTGAAAAAAGTCCGGATATTTTGATTACAAAGATGCATTTTTATTTGAAATTATTGTTGCAGCAAGGAGTTGTGCAGACAGAGCCTTGGATGCAGCCGTTTTTAAAAACGCCTATGAATCAAGGCGAGTTATTAAAACCTTATCGCCAGCTTGTTGATGAAGAGTTATCTAATGTAGAAAAAATGGTTCGTCATTATATGGCGAATGCTGCTCTTTAAATTACTTCTTAGATCCTAAAGGATGAAGCGCTTCCATAGTTCTAGCCAGTTGATCAATTCCAAGATGTGTGTACTTTTCTGTTGCGCGTAGACTTTCGTGTCCCAAAAGCTCCTGCAGGGTTCTTAGGTTCGCTCCGCTGGTTAGCATATGTGTAGCAAAACTATGGCGAAGAGCGTGAGGGTGAAGAGGCTGAATCAGTCCTGCTTTTTTACCTGCTTGGCGAATTATTTCATAGGCTGTTCTGGTATTTAAGGGTTGGTTTCCAAAAATAAACTCTGTTCCCGAGTGTTGTTGTCTCCAAATTTTTAAGTTATTGCGAACTATTTCTGGTGCAACGATGATTCGTTCTTTGTTGCCTTTTCCTACGACTCGAAAAGCTCCATTTGATAAAATGTCTTTCCATTTCAAATTACAAGCTTCACTTACTCGTAATCCACCACCATAGAGCAAAAGGAATAAAAGCTTTTCTTTGGAGGTTCCAGTATTGGTTGTCTCAAAGCTTTTAAGGACAGAGATAACCTCATCAACGCTAATAAAATGAGGTATTTTTCTTGGGACCTTTGGGCAGGTGATCTGAAGAGATAAGTCAGATTCAATAAGCTTTTGATCGAATAAATACCCAAAGAAGCTTTTCAGGGTTGCGGCTTTTCTGTTTCTGGAGGCCAGACTGAGGGGGGCCCATCGGTTAAAAGCTAGCCTAGCAAGTCTTAGAAGATCATCTTGGGTGGTGATATTTTGATATTGAGATCTATTTTCATCAAAGAAAGTTTGGCTTAAATCTAAACGGTAATGACGAATTGTAAGTGGGGATGCCGATTTGATATTTTCCATATATTTTAGGAAGTTATCAATCATCTCTGGAAACCTTAAAGGCGATGTCTCAGCATGTTTCATTTTTATGAGAAAACCTCATTATATAAAAATTCTAACGTCATGCATTATTTTTATTGCAAAAAGTACAGGGCCAAAGTTATAACACTATGCATCACTGCGGTGTATCAAATTGAAATATTCAAAATGAGACAACGCTAAAAAAAAGACAAACCGAAAGGTGGAGCCATGAGCGAATCGAACTCAACGACTGTATTGCCTTCTTCTCAGAATGCTAACCAAGTTTTCTGGAATACTAACCAAACTTCTGCAAAGCCTGTGGAAAATAGGACGATAGTCTATCAATCAGAAGTTATGGGAAGTTTAATGAAGATGATTGAAAGAGTGGCTCCTTCCCAAGCAAATATCTTGGTATTAGGTGAGTCTGGAACTGGTAAAGAACTTATTGCTCGTGGTATCCACGAAAGATCTGGTCGTAAAAACAAACCCTTTGTTGCGATCAACTGTGGTGCTCTTCGCGAAACTCTTTTAGAGTCAGAGTTGTTCGGTCATGAAAAAGGATCATTTACAGGTGCTTATAACCGTAAAATTGGTTTGGCAGAAGCGGCTAACGGTGGAACTTTATTCCTTGATGAAATTGGTGAGCTTGACCCAGCAATTCAATCAAAACTTCTTCGTTTTATTCAAGAAGGTGAAATCTATCGCGTAGGTGGCAAAGAGCCAATCAAAGTTGACATTCGTCTTGTGTGTGCGACGAACAGAGAATTAGATCAAGAAGTAACACGTGGTAATTTCCGTGAGGACTTGTTCTATAGAATTAACACGATCGTAGTAAGTGCTCCGCCACTTCGTCGTCGTAAAGAAGACATTCCAGTACTTGTGAATCACTTTTTAAATAACTCTCAGCATGCTTATTTAAACCGTGGGAGATCTGTTGATGAGGACGCAATGAAGGCGCTTGTTAATTACGAGTGGCCAGGTAATATCCGTGAACTTCAAAATGTTTGTGAACGTTTGCAGATTCTGTCTGATGGTCACATGATTATGCTTAATGACATTCCAGAAAATATTCGTGCAGGTGAAGTAGAACAAGACGTGATTGAATATGATCCACAAATGACTCTGCATGATCTTGAAAAACGTTATATCTTAAAGGCGCTTGCTCACTACGGTGGAAATAAAACTCAGGCGGCAAATAATTTAGGTATTACGATTAAGACTCTTTATAATAAATTGCATGAGTACGGTGAGTTTGAAAAATTCGCAGTTCATACAAAACCTATGAAGTAGTTACGGGTAAAACTTAAAAACGGATTTTTAGGTTTGAAAAGAATTAAATTACTAGCAGCCTCGGTGTGGTTTCCTCTTTTTTTTCCACACCGGGGCATTTTTATTTTTATCGTCTTGCCTTTGGTAACATATCGCATGGCAGGTATTTAAAAGCGTATATCCTTTGCTGAAAAGCGCATCTATCTCATGGTTCTATTGAAGATTAAGTTCAATTTCATAATTCAATTAAATCCTGCCTAAATATCAAACACAGCTTGGAATTAATTCATATAGAGAGGTTGAGTATTTTTAGGCCAATTAATCTGTAGTAATTTGATCATATGAAAAAAATAAAATCATTTGTAAATTTAGTTCTGACTCTTATGTTGACCCTTTCAAGTTCTTTTTCCTTTGGGGCCGAAGCGGATAACTTTATCGCACAGAAATTAAATTTGCCGGATCAGTCTTTGGCTTTGAATGATTTAGCCAACAGGTATTTAGAAAATGTATTAGTGGCGGCGAATGCCTCGGCTAGCTATTGTAATGAAGATGTTTTAAATAGAGCGCTTAAGCAAGTTTTTGCTAATCACACCCGTGGCCTTTTCGTAAAGGATATCTTAAAGCAAACCCATTTCCCCGTCGAGTATGTCCAAAGAGCTGACTCAATTTATAGCGAGTGGAAGCTTCACAATGGGCTTATCCTCGCAATGCCTCTTAAAAAGTTAAAAGAGGTTGGCCTTAGCCCTTTGATTAAAGTTGGAGACGTCAACATAGGTGTAGATAAGCTTGAGCATATGTTCGGTATGGGTGCGAAATATTATGGTCAGTACTATAACGAAAAAAAATCTATCACCAAAGTTTTAAGTAATGGGGTTGTTTGGGAAAAAACCATTCTCGGTGGAAACGTCGTAGCTACAGGAGTATTTTCGTATGGAGATTTGTCTGCTAATTTTAATGGTATGAGATTTTGGAATCATATGCTTTTGAAGAATGATGATATTTTGGGTTCTGAATACAATCGAGGTCCTTATGTGCTCTGCGAAGGAAATAAATGGGTCAGTAATAAAAACCAAAAAATAGATTTTAGAAATTACGTTGATTTTTCATTTGATGAAAGTGTGAATTGTAGCAAGTTCGCCACTCGTAATGGAAAAAACAAAGTGCAAAAGGCAGTGTCTGCGAAAGACTATTCAGATATCGTTAAGTGCACGGATAACCACGAAACCCTTTCGCAACTAAATCAAAAATACAGTCCACAAGGTATTAATAATTTTATTTTGAATAATGAGGGAATCGGTAAGGTTCGTTATTTTAATGAAATTAGATAATTTAAGCTTGTAGGTGTCTCTATTTTTGAGATCTACTTGAAAATGCCTTTTTTTGGAAGCTGTCTAAAAACTAGACAGCTTTATTGTTTTAAAGCGCCTATCCCTTTTCCTAGAAGGCTTTAGGATTGCATATTAGTTTATTTATGAAAAAAAGAAATATCCCCCAAACGAATAAGCTAGTTCGCCAGGCAGTTCTCATTTTCCTTTCTGGTGTTTTATCAACACAAACGGCTTTAGGTGCACTGACAGTCAGGGAAACGCCACGTTTTTCGAATGTCGACAGCATTGAGCAGCTTATTCATAAAATCCAAGCTCAGTCTCAGTCTGAAGCTGAACAGAATCTTGCGAGAAATATTGGGGATATTTTAGAGTCTCAGTTGGTTAATGAGCCATCGAAGGATGAGCAGCGCTTAACGCTGTCTGAAAGAGTTTTGCTAGCAAAAATTCTTGCGACAGTGACCTATCATACAGTTGTCGGAGTTGTGAATAAGATCAATCCTCTAAAAGTTGTAGGGGTTGATGTTGGTAATCTCAAAGATCTTTCAGAAAAAGAACTGTCTTCCGGAGAAGCGAGTATTTTAAAGTTCTTCGCGAGTCTGGTAAATAGAAATGCTTTAGCGCCTTATTTAAAGCATAAATTAGATCTACTAGCTAAAGTGCCGGTGTTGGGTAAAGGTTTTGCTGAAGATCCCAAAAAGGCCGACTTAATAGTGCAGTTCGCAGTTTCTAATATTAATGGCTTGGTAAAAACCCGTGGAATGACAAATGACTCTCGTAAGGTGATCTATGAGCCTTGGGCAAAGATCGTGTCTCGTCAAAAGAAGGCCATTTTAAAGAACGAAATCCCTAGGTATGAAACTGTAGGCAGAGGTTTTGTCGATGATTTTTCTTATTTAGTGGATGGACCTCAGTCCTTCGCAAAACGTAAAGAGATTTTAGAAAGAGCTAAGTACAATATCGATATTCTAGTTTGGGCTATTCAAGATGATATGACTGGTGATTGGATTAAAGAAATCCTAATTCGTAAAAAACAGCAGGGTGTAAAAGTTCGAGTGATCGTTGATGGAGATGTTGCTAAACGCCCAAAATACGGCGCGCGTGTCGAAGAGTTAAGATCTGCAGGAATTGAAATTATTAAATGGGTTCATCCAGAAATTCAATTCGTAGGGCAACATCGTAAGATGATTGTTGTTGATGGAGTCGAGATGATTGCTGGTGGTTTGAATTTCGGAGATACCTACAGTCATTTAAATGCTAAGACAAATCATTGGAGAGATACGGATCTTTATGCAGTAGGTCCTTTTGTGAGCCAAGTGGCATTGAAATATTTTGATGAGATTTGGAATGATGCAGCCGTGCGCTCTGGTGTTGCGAAAATAACGGCGCGCAGATTGGGTGAAGCTCGCTCAATGCAGACAAAAAATATAGCTATGGAAATCGTAGATCATTCACCTGAAAAATCTCAAGGTAAAGATTCTAATATTTATAACGCCATTTTGGCTGATATTATGACTGCTCGTAAGACAATTGATATTGCCAATGCTTATATTATTGTCACGGATGCGTTTGTAACTGCGATTAAGCAAGCTGTGGATCGTGGTGTCCGTGTACGTTTAATTACCAATTCCGATGCGAGTGTTGATGAACCTACGTTAGCAGGTGCGATGATGATTTCTGCTAAGAAACTTAAAGCCGTAGGCGCTGAAGTATATCTTCGCAAAGGAACGACTTTACATTCCAAATTTATGGTGGTGGATAGTGAGCGTTCTCATATAATGAGTTATAATCTTCATCCGCGAAGTGAGCGCATGGAAGGTGAAGTGGACTTCATTATTACTGACAAAGAACAGGGTAAGAAGCTTGTGGATATCTTTGAACAAGATACTCAAAACCCTGAGATTGCTAAGAAAGTAGTGAGCGCTGACGAGATTAAACTTAAAAATGATGTTCTGACTTGGTTGTTGATTCGTATTATGTATGACCAACTTTAGTATGAGAATTTTGATTTGGTCTGACGTATCTTATCAGATCTTTCTAGGTAATCGTCAGTTTCCCTAAGTTTTATAGAGGTGTTGATCCCAAGGTAAAGTGACCGGATTTCTCCCAAGCGATTCTGACCACCTATCGGCGTCATCCCGCCAATTTTTGATCTTTTTTTATTTTAATTAGTTTGAGTGCTTTTTTTGCAAAAAATGCGGTCCATTTCCCCCACTTATCATACTTCAGTTGGATTTTTTGCTTTGAAATAGAGTGGCGAATAGGATCTGTTATCATCCATTTTTCACCATTAATACTAACAGTGTGATCATTGCCAACAACACGATATTCCTTAATGCAAAATACATCTGCCAAATCGAGATCTAATGGTGTGGTCCTGTAAGCTGAGACATGATTGTGTGCCAGTACAGAATGCTTTTGATTATGCTTTGGCAGATAAACATCTCTCAAATATTTATT
>JBHIVS010000010.1:0-22058 GCA_041987885.1 Pseudobdellovibrionaceae bacterium
CTTCGTTGATCAAGGAGTTCTATCAAGCTGAATTGGCAGTTTCAATGGAAAAATAAGAGAATTTAAATATGGATTTGCGTCGTAACAGAGTCCTGACAAAAGTCAGCCACTCCTCGAAAACTCTGCTTTATTTTTTCAAAAAAACAGAGCTTCAAGAAAATACTTTTTGTCTTTTATTTTCTACGTTCTCTTTAACAGAGCCGCGTAAAAGCCATCATAGCCTTCACGATCCGGTCGCAAGTGAATCTGTTTTACCAACTCCCACTCGCCGCCATTTTCGTTTAAAAACTTTTCGACTTGTTTTTCGTTCTCAGACGGCAAAAGGCTACAAGTCGCGTAGACCATTTGTCCACCATGTTTTGTCATTTTTGAATAATTGCTCAAAATGTCATATTGAAGACCATGTAAACGATCAATTTCTTCGTCACTCAGCTTCCATTTCGAATCAGGATTACGACGCAAAACACCCATTCCAGAGCATGGAACATCAAGCAAAACGCGGTCCGCCGTTTCATGCATGCGTTTGATGGTTTTACTAGATTCTATGACACGGGTTTCAATAACATCCACGCCCGCTCTACGTGCACGAATTTTAAGCTCTTTTAACTTCCACTCATGAATATCTAAGGAAATAATTTTACCCTTATTTTTCATCAATGAAGCTAAATGCAAGCTCTTACCTCCAGCTCCTGCACATGCATCGATAACTCTATGGCCAGGCTCTACGCCTAGTAGAGGAGCTACCATCTGTGAAGCGGCATCTTGAACTTCAAACAGCCCACTTCTAAAGGCTTCTGTAATGAAGACATTTTTACGTTCATTTAATTTCAAGGCGGACGGCAAATCTGCAGAAAACTTACGAGCAGAAATTCCTTGGGTCTCTAAAACTTCTAACAAAGCTTCCGGAGTCGTCTTTAAAGCATTCGTGCGTAGATAAACTTCAGCCGGAGAGTTTAAGGCTCTCATCGCAGATTTCCAAGAATCACCCAACTCGGCTTCACCACGAGCATTCATCCAATCAGGAATCGATTGTGCGATAGCAAAAGATGTATTTTCTTTTTCACGCTGGCTGATGTCTTCTTGAGAAAAATCACGAACCTCTGGCCAGTCAGGCAATTCATTGCCTGCTCTAAGCCAATAAGCCGCCCAGAGAGCCCAATAATCATGAGCATCTGTATCAGCCAAATAAACTAAAAGTCTTTTCCAACGAACAATTTCATACACCGTCTCTGCAAAGAAACGGCGATCACGCGAGCCCCATTTTGAGTTCGCTTTTAAATGTCTTTGAATCACCTTATCCGCATAAAAATCTTGATCAAAAATTTCTTCTAGGGCTGTGATTACTTCTTCTACTAGTCTTCTATGAATTTTCAAAATGTAAATACCAATCCGGTTGCTAAGAATGTTCCATTAAACTGTCCTGTCGACAGTAAATGTAGGTGGTTCTTTAGCCCAGCTTCAATAAAGAATCCAGTGTTTTCAAAGACATTGAAAAAACGTGCCCCTGCAAACAATTGATAGTCAAAAGAGATCGCCGACTTACTTGATTCTTGTTTAAGAAAAACTCCTAAACCTGCCCCTAATCCAAAATAAAGAGGGAAACCAGAACGTGCCTGAGGAAATGTAATAATCGGAATAAATGATAGTTTAGTCGGCTTAGAGTCATCTAATGAATACTCTGAATAATCCACTCGAATAGCAACGTCGATACTGTCATAGGCATCAGAAACTTTGTAAGTTAAACCGAACTGATTTTTACCCACGTCTTCAACATTGCCTCGGCCATCCCAAGAATAGGATTGAGAAGACATATATCTTCCATAGTGCAAAGCTAAGTATTTATCAGTTCCGTAGGAGCTCTTGGTACCGAACATGCTGTCCCCACCATTGGACTCATAGGACACATCGTCACTTTTCTTTTGAAAATATTTCTGGGCAGCTTCCCTGCCCACTACTGGATCTGACGCATAACTCACTGAGGCCGCGGCCAAAATCACTAAAATCGAATAAATCTGTTTCACGGTCACCTCTCACTGTTTGGTTATAGTCTATCCGTTTTTTATAAGTCCTGACCAGGCCATAACGCACATAGTTATTAGTGATGTTGAATTGACTGATTCGTCTCTGATTTTTAATCTGCCCCCTAGCTTTTTTAGACGGGAAAAACTATGAAATGCCCTTTTTGCGGACATGCAGATGATAAAGTCCTAGATACTCGAGTACAGAAAGATGGTGCGATTCGCCGCCGTCGTGAGTGCTTAGAGTGCAAAGCTCGCTTTTCAACAGTAGAAACTATCATGTTGGCCTACCCATTTATTATAAAAAAAGATGGACGCCGTGAACCGTTTAACAAAGAAAAAATAATCAAAGGCCTTCAAGCTGCTTGTCAAAAACGCCCCGTCAGCTTGGCACAAATTGATGCCAGCGTAGAGAGAATTTCTTCTTGGGTTATTAACCGCGGAGAAAATGAAATTTCCTCTAGAGTGATTGGCAAAAAAGTTATGGCCGAATTAAAACAGCTAGATGACGTTGCCTATATCCGCTTTGCCAGCGTATATAGAACTTTCAAAGATGTTCAGGAGTTTGTAGAGACCCTAGAAGACGCCGAACTTCTTGATTTTGTTGACACTAATAATCCACAATTAACTCTCAAACCGATGAACTTAGTTGAAAGCGAGAGAACTAGTAATGAAACCGACACCAAGACGCCAATCACGAGAACTCGCCCTTCAAGTCCTCTTTCAAATTGAGTTTGCTCCACAGGTTAGCTATCAAACGCTACTTGAGGTTTTCGAAACTGATTTAGACAAAGATGTGATGGCCTATGCCGACGAACTTATCACAGGCGTAAAGACAAACAAAGAAGCTATCGACTCAAAAATCCAAGCCTCTAGCGCTCATTGGAAAGTAGAGAGAATGGCAACTATTGACCGTAATATTTTACGTATTGCTGTCTATGAAATGAAGTTCGCTGCTAATCCATTGAAGGAAAATATCGTTATCAACGAAGCCGTTGAAGTCGCAAAAAAATACGGAACGTCTGAATCCGGCGGTTTTGTAAATGGTCTTTTAGATCAAATCAGCAAGGTTCATTAGTTATGGCAGTCACTGTTCTCTCTCAGGCCAGCGCATTTAATCCAGGATCTGATCTTTGGATCGTCGCTAACTTAGAGAGTTCACAGTGGTCCAGTAAATTAGACTGGTATTTAAATTTTCAAATCGTAAAAAGTCATCGCCGTCACAGCGCCGAGCTGAGTGAAAACCTTCAAAGTCTTTTACAACAAACAGGTCTAGCCTCTGAAACTCCTGCCTATGCCGGATTTCCGAACAACTTGATGATCTCCTCGCAAATGCAATTACCTAATAAATGGGTTGTTATTATTCCTTGGAATCAAGATCTTATTTCTTGGAGCTTAGAAATTGAAAAGGTTTGGAAGCAGCTAAACCAGCCATCCTTACGCGTGTTTTTGCCTCCAGGCTTTAGTATGGCCAATTTAGATAAAGCATGGCCCAATAACTCTAGCGTCCAAGATTTCACTGTCGTACTTGATTAAGACTCTTTTTCTCCTCAGAATAAAAGCTGTTCTGGAGGCGCGTTCATGGAAAAATTGTCACAAAGTTTAGTTTCGAAAATCACAAAAATGCAAAGAAGAATGGAAGCCATTTTAGAAAATGACTTCGATAAAAAATTAGATGAAACCGAAGTTGCTTTAAACTTCGAGCCTTCAATGGATTTACAGTTAATCAAAGGTTTATCTCTAGGTCTTCCTGAAGATCATATCGACAAAGCTATCGTCACATTTTCTAGATTGGCTCTACTGTTTGATTCTGGGGTATTACTTGAAAATCAAGATGGAAAATGGAAGCCTCAAGCTTATTTCGAAAAAGGCTTAAGTCATTTATTAAAAGCAGACAATCGCCCTCTTGTTTCATTACCGACCATGAATATGTTTGATGTTTTAAAAACAAATGCCGCGCCTCTGTTAGAAAAATTCCAATTACAAAATTTTTCCAATATAGATCGCCTGACTAGTCTGCTTATTAAAGTCAGCCCCGATTACTGTTATGTTTTAAACTCAGCTCTTCCTGAAATTTGGCTAAAAGATCATATCGAAAATATTCGCAAAGCTCTGCTAAACGGAATGGTTGAATAAACTCATGACGGATTCCTCTATTTACACAATTTATATTTTATCAGATGGAACTGGAGAGACTGCTGCGACGATGATTCGCGCAGCTCTGGTTCAATACACCACCAAAGATGTTAATATTATTCGTTGTAAAAATGTTCGCACTGAAGCACAAGCTGCTGCCATCGTAGATGAGTGTTTTGAAAAAAGAGGTCTTTTAGCTTACACAGTGGCCAGCGTAAATTTTCGCAGCAAGATTCACGAAATGTGTGCCTCTAAAGGCATTCCTAATTTTGATCTTTTGGGACCTTTGTTAAATACTCTGGATACTTTCTTTGGCCAAAGCTCTGAAAACTCTGTAAATGCCTTACGAGCTGTCGATGAAAGATATTTCAAACGCATCGAGGCCATCGAATATACAGTTAAACACGATGATGGAAAAACTTTTGCTGAGTTAGATAAAGCTGACATCGTTTTGGTGGGAATATCTAGAACCAGCAAAACTCCCCTTTCCATTTTCCTAAGCCATAAAGGCTGGAAGGTTGCGAACGTTCCTTTAGTTTTAAATACTCAGTTACCTGAAGAACTCTTTAAAATTGATCAGCGTCGTATTGTTGGCTTAATCATAGATATGGATTCTCTTCAAAGAATCCGCAAAAATCGTCTTGAAAAATTTGGCCAAGACCCAGGGGGCTCTTATGCCTCGATGTCTCATATTGCCGCTGAGATTGAATACGCTGAAAAAATCTTCAAACAGAATCGTCGTTGGCCAGTATTTAACGTCACAGAAAGAGCTCTTGAAGAGACGGCCTCTGAGATTGTAAGAATTATATCTGCGAGGTTAGGGCTTCCTGATAGCGTACTTTTTTGATACTCTGCGCAACCATGAAAACCTCAAAGATTTTAATAGCTTTATTCACATTAGGCCTCTCTTTAGGGGCCTCTGCCAATAACCAATGTTCCCCTAGCTACACTTCTTGCGAATTTTATTCGTGCAAAGAAAAAGCCCGTCCTTGTGGCAAAGACGGCTATTGGGAAAAATTCGCAATCCCTTACTGCAATGTTTTTTTGAAAAAAGAAAAACAGTATTCCAAACCTCTTAGAGCGTTTTTACCTAAAGTTAGACAATGCCTACAATCCTCTATCGATAGCTACACTCACTCAGCATCTTGTGGAGATATTAAAAAGCTAGCATTCAACAGCCATGTAAACTGCTATGTAGATTCTGGATTCTGTCATCTTTCAAAATTAGATCAATTAACTATCGCCAATGAAGTTCGTGGATCTTTTCTTAATTTGGAAACTTGGCAAGAAGCTGCCGCTGTAAATAAGGCCTGCCAACAATTAAACGAACTCGGGCGCTATTGGTAAGCCCACAAATTCTGCGAGGAACAACTTGATAAGTGATTTCTCGCAGATTTTAAAAAGCGACTATTAGCCTTTTTCTTGCTGAGCCATAGTTTGATATAGAATCTCTACAAGAGGACGTCTGTCTGATTTCTTTTGATAGTAAAACATCAAATCAATTTCATAGTGCATATCATTTACATAAACTCTGTTGAGCCTACCAGAGCGCACTTGTTTTTTAATTGAGTGAGCTGGCAAAAAACCCCACCCTAATCCTTGCTCAATAACTCTTTTTAATGTTCCAACATTGGCTGACTCAAAAACAATACTGACGTTTTTTCCAGAGCTCTTAATTGCATCATGCATTGTTTTATAAAAGTTAGGGAATTCTTCGATAAAGTCCACAACTGGAAACATAGCCATGTCTTTCATAGAAATTTGATCTGGTAAATCATCATCCTTACTAGACCCAACAAGCCACATTTCTTCTTTGAGTAAAAACTTTTTCTCTGAATTTTCCAGATCGGTACTAAATTCTGAGGTCAACTCTGGCAAAACAAGCACATCGTACTCACCCTTACGATATCCCTTGATTAAGTCCTCTGCCATTCCGTAGCCCACCTTTAAGGTAAGCTCTGGATTATGCCGCATTAATCGACCCACGATCGGACTCATCACATGCAAACCCAATGAGTTTAATGTTCCGATACGCAATTGTCCTTTCATCTGATTTCCAATAGAACGAATAGCTATTTCTGCCTGTTGAGTCAGGTGAATGATTTTTTTAGCATATTCAAAAAGAACCTCTCCTTGGGCTGTCGCTTTAACGGAGCGAACACCTCTGACCAAAAGTTCCACACCTAGATCTTCCTCTAGGTTACGAATCTGCTGAGAAACCGCAGGCTGGGTCAAATAAAGCTTATCTGCAGCAGCGGTCATACTCCCCTCACTAATAACTGTTACGAAAGTATTTAACTGATACAGATTCTTCATGGATTTTCTCCTTTTTACGCTTTGAGAAGCCAAGAGACTATTATTATACTAATATTAATTAACTACCTTGAGGTCACATATAATGAATATTATTGCACTGTCTCTCGCACTTATCTTACTCAGTTTTAATGCACATGCAAAAGTCTTTCGCAATGCCTACATTTCTTTTGAAATGCCTGACACATGGAAGTGTAGCCTTGAACAAACTGAGTGGGTTTGCCGAAGTACACAAAATAAAGAATCTAAGGAAGCTATTATTATTCTGACTGCCAAAGAAGTTGGTCCCACCGATACTTTTCAACTTTATGAAACACACTTAAACTCTCCGATTCAAAGCCAAGTTCGTGGAGCTACCGGCGGATCTAAAATTGTCTATAAAGCTAAAAACTATAAAATTAATGACCAAATGTGGATTGATTCTCTTCATAGTTCGTCAGAGGTTCCGAATTACTTCACTCGTTATGTTGCAACTATCAAAGACAAAATCGCAATTCTTGTGACCTTTAGTGCTCACAAAAATTATTACACAAAATACTCTTCACAATTTTACCAAGCAATTATGAGTATGAGAGTCATCGCCTCTAAAAATCTTTTATCTAAACCAGAACTGGGACCTATCAGACCTGGATCAGAAACTTTAGGAGGACCTATTGGATCTGCAATGCCTTCAGATATGATGGCAATGGATGATGAGTTTATGGGAAAATCTAAAGGTGGCGGAAAATCAATGTTTCTACTTTTAGGAGCACTCGTTTTAGCGATCATCGGATATATCATTTACAAACGTTCAAAAAGATAATTTCAATTAATTTTTAAATCTCAAAAATAAAATCATAGTCAAAAAAAAGGAAGCGGCAAATTTACAGCCGCTTCCTATCCAAACTAAAAATTACTCTGCATCTATGCATGCACTTTTCTAACTAGTGTTGTAAGACCGAGATATCCGCAACTCTCATAAACAGCGAACGAAGCTTACTTAACAAACGCAAGCGATTCGCTTTCAATTCAGCATCCTCAGCCATAACCATCACGCCTTCAAAAAAAGCATCGATAGAACTACGAAGAGAAGCTAACTGAGATAAAGCTTCCGTATAACTTTTCGCAGCCAACAAAGACTCAACCCTTGGAGTTAACTCTTTTAACCTCTTATGCAAATCTAGCTCTGGAGTTTCGACCAACTTTGCTTCATTGATTTCGCCCTCTGGAGATTTTTCTTTAGCCAATATATTAGCAACACGCTTATTAGCTGCCGCCAGTGCCGCTGCCTCTGGCAAGTTTCTAAAGTGATTAACAGCGTTCACACGTTTATCAAAGTCCAATGGAGACTTCGGAGCCAACGCTTGAACAGCCAAAATAACATCGACATCCACGCCTTGATCTTCGTACTTAGAACGGTAACGACCTTCTAGAAAGCTCACAGCATCGTTTAATGTTTTAGCATGATCTTTGATCACACCGCCATACACCGACAATGATAAGTTCACTAACTCTTCGATGGTGATCTCTAAATTATTCTCTGTTACTAAACGTAAAATACCAATCGCAGAACGACGAAGAGCAAATGGATCTTTAGATCCCGTCGGAGCCTGACCGATACCAAATATACCCGTCAAAGTATCCATGCGATCCGCCAAAGCCAAAGTTGTTCCAGTTTTAGTTTTTGGAAGATCATCACCCGCAAACTTCGGAAGATATTGTTCAGCTAATGCTTCAGCGACCTCTACGTTTTCACCTTCAAGGCGAGCATAATAAGTTCCAGCAATACCTTGAAGCTCAGGGAACTCCCCCACCAGTTCAGATGTAAGATCACACTTCGATAATAAAGCTGCCTTTTCTACATCAGCAACTTGTGCCCCTGTAAATGGGGCCAAAGATTTTGCTAACTTCGCAATACGCTCTGATTTATCCCAAAGAGTCCCTAACTGAGCTTGGAAAACCATCTTTGCCAGCTTCTCTTTACGTGAAGCTAAGGGTTGTTTTTGATCTTGAAGGAAGAAAAATTCAGCATCAGATAATCTTGGACGAACAACTTTTTCGTTACCTTCGATAATCTGACTTGGGTCCTTCGACTCAATATTCGAAATAGTGATAAAATATGGTTGAAGCTTTTTATTTGAATCCACTAGACAGAAATATTTTTGATTATCCTGCATAGTAGTAATTAAAGCTTCCTGTGGCACAGCCAAGAAACGCTTTTCAAAACTAGCACGCAAAGCTACTGGCCACTCGACTAAAGCAGTCACTTCATCCATCAATGAATCCGGAGTAATCGCAACTGTGTTAACTTCGTCAGCAAGTTTCTTAACTTGTTTTTTGATAACTTCTTGGCGCTCTTCAAAAGAGGCCAATACTTTAGCATCTCTAAGAGAGGCTAAATAGGAAGTGGCATCTTTAAGAACCAATGCTGCCGGAGCATGGAAACGATGACCATAAGTAATATTGCCAGACTTCACATCCTGAATTGAACAATCGATGACCGAGTTGTCCTTCATCAAGACTACCCACTTTACCGGACGAACGAATTCAGTTCTGCTTGCCGCGGAACGCATTCGCTTTGCAATCGGTAATTTATTGACAGCATTTTGAAGAATTTCAGGCATCAAAACGTCTAAACTCTGACCTACGATATCCTTTAGATAACATACTTTTTCTACCTTACCGGCTTGATAAGTTGTTACTTGATCCAGAGTAATCCCCTGACCACGCATAAAACCTTCAAGAGCTTTAGTAGGTTTTCCCTCGGCATCGTAAGCACCACTCACTGCGGGACCATCAAATCTTTTTTGAGTATCCGCTTGTGCACCATCAATTTTAGATATTAACAAAGCTAAACGTCTTGGAGCTGCATAGGCTTCGATACCTTCATAGGCCAAGCCAGCTTCTTTCAATCCATTCACTGTTTCAGCAAGAAGAGCATCTCTTAAAAGCTTAAGAGTTTTAGGAGGAAGTTCCTCACAACCAAGTTCAAATAAAACATTATGCTTTAACATTACTTGCTCTCGACTTTCTTATGTGACTCTGCTTCCGCTTGAGCATTAAGTTGAGCTAAAACTTCATCACGTAAACGAGGTTCTGCCATAGGGAATTTCAATTTTGCACGGGCCGCAACATAACTAGTTGCAATTGAACGAGCAAGAGTACGCACACGTAAAATATAACGCTGACGTTCAGTAACAGAGATAGCACCACGAGCATCTAGTAAATTAAAACAATGAGATGCTTTGATAACTTGTTCATAAGCAGGCAAAGGAAGCTCCGCTTGAATCAAACGACCTGCTTCTGATTCATAGAAATCAAACAATTCAAACATTTTCTCAACAGGGGCTTGTGTAAAATTATAAGTAGATTGCTCCACTTCATTTTGATGGAATACATCTCCATAAGTCACGGTTCCAAAAGGACCTTTTGTCCAAACAAGATCATAGACTGAATCTACACCTTGAAGATACATCGCCAGACGCTCTAAACCGTAAGTGATTTCACCAGTTACAGGGTAACACTCAACACCACCAACTTGTTGGAAGTAAGTAAACTGCGTGATTTCCATACCGTTTAACCATACTTCCCAACCAAGCCCCCACGCACCTAGAGTCGGAGACTCCCAGTTATCTTCAACAAAACGAATGTCGTGAGTAAGAGTATCTATACCAATAGCTTTAAGAGAGTTTAAATAAAGATCTTGGATGTTATCTGGGTTCGGCTTCAGAACAACTTGAAATTGATAGTAGTGCTGAAGACGATTAGGGTTTTCACCATAGCGCCCATCTTTTGGACGACGAGATGGCTGAACATAGGCTGCATTCCATTTTTCAGGCCCCAATGCACGCAAAAATGTAGCTGTGTGAAAGGTCCCAGCTCCCATTTCCATATCGTAGGGCTGAAGCAGGACACAACCTTGCTCTGCCCAATATGTTTGTAAAGCTAGGATTAAACCTTGAAAGGTATCTATATGTGAGATTGCTCGACTCATGATTGTCCAACTTCTTAAGAGGAAAGTGAGTCCTGATTATAAAGATTTTCATCCTTTGAGGCAAAGATTAAAGCATCAAAAAATGCCTGTAAAATGCCGAAAACCAAGACACAATATGACATAAAGAAGCACACAGGAATACCAGAGCCAAAAATTTAATAAAAATCCTACTTTTTATTAAATTTTCATTTCAAAAAAGTTATGGCAAGTGCACGACCTCGGGTTTGTATTTTTCAAACTGAGGCACAATGCTTGGATCACCGTAAACTAGTACTTTAAAGTTATCAACCTTAAGAACTTTATTCATGGCTTTCTTTGCTTCGCTTCCAGAAATACCCATCACCGTTTCATTATAATCAGTCAAATAACTATGAGGAATTCCATAAGCGTCCAAAGCCATCAAGTTAAAGGCCAATCTATCTGCTGTTTCAATAGCTCTTGGGAATTGTCCTACTAATTGATTTTTAGAAGCTGACACTTCTTTGTCAGTGGCTCCCTCTGCCAAATAAGTTTCCAGAACTTTTTTAACTTCATCCACTACTCGAGCTGAATTTTCATTTTTAGTAAATGTTGAAATATCGAAACTTCCCTTTTGCAAGCGAACATCGAAGTATGAATAAATGGAATAAGTCAGCCCCAAGTCATCGCGAATTTTTTGATTCAAACGACCCGCAAAACCTCCGCCAAACGTTTCATTTCCTAAACGTAGAGCTAAAAAATCAGGATTTCTTCTATCAATACCAAAGTGAGAAAAGCGAATTTGCGTTTGTTGTAAACCTTTTTTCACAATCAATTTCACCTTAAACCCTGGAACCTCCGTAGGCTCAGTATAGGCTAATTTTGGAGTTGTCTTTTTTTGCCAAGTTCCGAAAGTAGCTTTTACTTTTTCTTCAAACATAGCATCGAAATTACCCACAACTGCTATCGCCGTATTATTAGGACGATAGTAAGCCAGATAATGCTTCATAATGTCTTTCTTACGAAGTGCTTTAAGACTTTCCTCTGTTCCTTCAGAATCGGTACCATAACGCGCACCCGCTCCATACAAATACTTACTCATTTCGGAAGAGGCATATTCCGACGGGTTATCAATTTTCTTTTTAATACCAGCCAACATTAAATTTTTAGTTCTTTGAATTTCTTTTTCAGCAAACATCGGGGACATCAAGATGTCAGAAAATAAATCTAACATCTTATAAGAACCATTCGATAACGAATCAACACCCAAAGACGTAAAATCATTATCTGGACTGATCGTTAACTGAGTTCCTAAATTTCCTAATTCATCAGCAATTACTGTCGCTGTTCGTTTAGAAGTCCCCTGCTCAAACAAATAAGCAGTTAATGCATTCAAACCTGCTTTATCTAAAGTTTCATTCACAGCTCCAACTTTCACCAAAGCTTGAATGCTCACTCGTGGCAAGCTCGTGTCATTAATAAAATAAATTTCTAATCCATTTTCAAGAGTTTTCTTTTTGTAAGGTCTAATAGAAAATGACTGAGAACCTTTCGGTGCAGAAACGACCACAGAATTAGAACCTTCAGTTTTACTGTCTTTTTTAGTCCCAGAAGAACAAGCCGTTACACTCAGAATAACACTTAAACAAAGAGTCGGAACAATGGAAGCTTTAATATATTTTTTCATATTTATTCTGCCTATTATTTTTTTGGTTCTAGAGAAATGATCGATCTCTGAGTTTGTTGTAAATATTTATTTGCTACTCTTAAAATATCATCCGCTGTTATTTGCTGATATTTTTCTAAGTCAGTAAACATCGCTTGATAAGAACCCGTAACAATTTCATTGGTTGCCAGAGATCTAGCCTTACCATCAATAGTTCTTAATCCATCCACGATATTTTTTATAACTTGAGTTTTAGCTTTTTCTAGCTCTTGATCAGTTACTTTTCTATTACGTAGTTTCCAAATTTCATTATATGAAATCTCTAACGCTTGTTCTTTTGTCTGCCCCGGAATAACATTAACCCCTACTGAGAAAATACCTCCGTCTTGCAAAGAATAATTATAAGCATAAGCAGATGTTGCCAACTGACGCTCATACACTAATCTTTTATAAATACGGCTTGAGCTCCCGTCTCCTAAAATACTAGCGGCTAGATCTAAAGCATACATATCAGGGTCTCCAATTTTAGGAGATTGAAACGCAATTGCAAAAGACGTGTTTTGTACGTCTTTCCTAATAACGGTATTGCGCTGAACTGTTTGAACAGGCTCTGGTTTTATATTTTTATGAGGAACTTCCTTAAAGCTTAAAGTCCCATAATATTTCTCAACCATTTTTTTTGTTTTCTTAGTATCAAAGTCCCCAACAATTACTAGAACCGCATTATTAGGCACATAATAGGTATTATAAAAATAACGCAATTTTTCGACATCATAAGCATTGATATCTTTCATAAACCCAATTACCGGCCAACCATAAGGATGATTTTTAAAGACCGTAGACATCAAACTTTCACGTAAAAAACCCATCGGATTATTGTCAATACGCCATCTACGCTCTTCAGCGACGACTTCTTTTTCACTCAAGAGATCCTCAGCTTGTAAGGCTAGGTTTTTCATACGGTCTACTTCGATATCCATGACTAGCTCAAGTTTTGAACTCGGAATGTTTTCATAAAATCCCGTATAATCATTACTTGTAAATGCATTATTAGTAATTCCATTTTCATGAAATAGATGATCCAACTGTTTTCCAGTGTATTTTTTTGCACCTTTGAACATCATATGCTCTAACATATGAGCTGCGCCCGTCACGCCTTCAGACTCATCACGAGATCCTACTTTGTACCATGTATGATAACTAATCATAGGCACTGTATGATCTTCTAATAAAAGAACAGTTAAACCATTTTTAAGAGTGAACTTTGTAACAGGCAGATCAATTTTTAAACGTTCATCCTTATTCCAGTTGGAAATTGTTCCGATGACTTCGTTTTTTACTTCTTGTGCTTTCGGCTTTAATTCACTGGCAAGCACAGATACCGATGCTCCCATTGCTAATAACAAGACACTCCATTGCTTCATATAATGCCCATCCTTAAGTGCGATTAATATTCATCGGGAATTTATTTGTCTTTGTTATTTTAAGAGAGTTGGCGCTTGAGACAATCCTTTGCAAGGATTCAAGACTTTTAGACAGTGTCCCTCAGACTCTGGGGACACTTATGGCATACTATTGAACGACAAAATCAGAGAAAAAGACGTCTTTCACAACACCTTTTTTTAAAACCCCATTGAGTTCTTTGGAAATTTCATCTTTTAAGAATAGTTTCCCCTGCACACTATCTAAATCTGTAAAAGTTTTTTCATTCAAAATTTTAACAATTTGATCACGTGTGCGTGCTTTATTGTCGGAGTTCATGATTTCTTCAAAACCTTCTTCGCCCAACATTTGTAAATTTACTTCCAAACGAATCGTGCGCTTAGGTTCACCACTAAGATTTACCGTGAATTTTTCCATTGTATAAATAAGAGGACCCGTTTCAGCTTCCCCCACTATCGAAGCCAGTTCTCGAGCAGCATCAGCCTCCGTATACGAAGGTTTTTTATATCCCAAAGTTGAAGCATATACTAAATATGTTCCTCCCCCCATCACCGCCAGATTCACAACGGCAAAAACAAGGGTTAAAATTTTTCCTGTATTCTTGGGCTTTGCGGCCTGTTCTTCTTTTGCTTCTGCCATAAAAGTCCTCTCTTAAGAGATATCGGCATATTTACTTAAGTCTTAATGTCTCTTCGTATGGGGACGCGACTTTTGCCTTTATTTCCAGACCTTCGACTTGAAAAATACCCCTCAACAACGCAAAAATCCTGTCAAAATCCTATTTTTTTGTAAAGGTTCAGATACTTGACAATTAGGTGTTAAACTCGGGCATAATAGAGACTATGAGAAAGTATTTTATTGGCTGTGCCTTTTTGTCCCTCATCGGCCCTTGCACTGTTATCGCGCAAGCGAATGCTGACGTGGAAATGACGTCTCAAATCGGAACGGATCAGCTCCCATCATCGCTTTTGCAAATTTCAGAAACAGATACTTTTTCCAAGTATGCTTTTCTAGTCGACAAAGCTAAGCGAATTTTAGCAGTCTTTGAACGTGATGGCGAAAACATCAAAAAGATTTTAGAATTTCCTGCGGATATCGGAAAAAATGATGGTCCTAAAATGCGCAGAAACGATCACAAAACTCCAGAAGGAATTTATGTGCTCGGAGAAAAGCTTTCTCAACCAGAAATTCCTTTTGATCTCTATGGCAATCTAGCTTTTACAACAAACTATCCGAATTATTTCGACAAACTCGAAGAAAAAACTGGATCTGGAATTTGGCTACATGCAGTTCCGGACTCTACACCTCTAACTCGTGGATCTCGTGGCTGTGTTGTTGTTAGAAACAGTGTCATCAAAAAACTTGCTGATTACGTAAAGCTCAAAGAAACACCGATCTTAATTTTTGATAAAGTGGAATACATCTCTAAAAAAGAACACGAAGTCGCTCGTAAAAAACTAACTCAGTTTATCGAGGGATGGAGAAATGCGTGGGAACAGCAAGACATAGATACTTATATGTCTTACTACTCTGACAACTTCAGAGCCCCTGGCTTTAACAAAAACAGCTGGAAAGCACATAAATCACGACTTAAAGGTCGCTATGATTATGTAAAGATTGGCTTCTCTCAACCCTATATCGTTCAACACAATGACCAACTGCTTATCAAAACTCTACAACGATATGAATCAGATAAACACGTAGACTTCGGAGTTAAGACTGTTTACGCACTTAAAGACGGCAACACCTTCAAAATCGTTCGTGAAGAATGGGAACCTTACAATCCTAACGTTGTCACAAAAGCAATTGTTCAAAACAATACAAATTCCGCAAATTAATTAAGGCTTAAAAACAAAAAAAACCGCAAGAATAGATCCTGCGGTTTTTTTATACACACTCTTAAAAAGTGACGAAAGAACTTCGACCTTTTAACGAAAAAAAAGCATGGTGATAACCCATGCTTTTTTTTCTAGGCGAAACTCAAATTAATGAGAATCTTCGTCTTTTGAGTTTTTACCATCAATAGTAAAAGTCTCAACATTGTTAGCAAGATCCGGTAGTTGCTCAAGATGTTTATTCAACTCTTCACGAGTCATTTCACCTGCATTGATTTTTGCTTCACTCATACGAGTATCGTATTTTAGGTTTTTATTAGCTTGAGCCAAAGACATAACACTTCCTTTCGAATCCTATTACTTTCTATAACCCATCTTTTTGTATTCGTCCAGAAAGGCTGAAAGTTATCCTATTCCCTAGTTCCAATATTTGGGCGGCTTGTCATTTTTTTCATTATTAACCACAAGCCTTAGGTTTCTACCCTTATTACGGCTCTTTTTAGCACTAAATAAGCCCTCAAAGCGACCTCTGAGCTTTAAAATAATAAAACCAGAGACCAGACCTCCCAAGTGGGCTAAATAAGCCACTTCTCCGCCAGCAACACTTGAGGTCATCATCGATACGATCTGAATAAGCCCCATGATAGCGACAAAGAACTTTGTCTTCATCGGGAAGATCATAAAGAAATAAACGATTCTCTCTCCGAACAATAAACCGTTCGCCAATAAAAGACCAAAGATAGAACCCGATGCACCAATAACTGGAACAATCATTCCTGTCGTTGATCCTGTTGTCAGAGCATATATCCAGACGCCTACACAATAAATAATCGCAGCCCCTACCCCACAAAGTAAGTAATAGGCCAAGAAAAATTTACTACCCCAACGCTGCTCAAGCTCCGCCCCAAAAAACCAAAGCATCAGCATATTGAACAAAATATGTGTCACTTGCATAGAATGCAGAAACATATATGTAAACAACTGCCACACTTGGAAATTAACCAAAACTTTTTCAGGGAAAAGTGCAAACCAGGAAGTTACTGGAACTCTTAAGAATCCCTCTAAGATAACCTGTCCAACAAACCAAACGGCCACATTAATAATAAGTAGCCATTTAACCATCGGAGTAAACGGTGCTGTTTGAAAAGCCATATTTCTATTCATACTTGTTCAATCTACTCCAAAGCTTATCGTAGGTCTGCTCAAGACTTTCAACTAAGACCTTAGTCTCGGCAATCAAAGGAAAGAAATTCAAATCGCCAGCCCAGCGCGGGATCACATGATAATGCAAATGTTCTGGAATTCCTGCCCCTGCGACGGCCCCATGATTTAGCCCCACATTTATACCGCCTGGTTGATATAAATCATTTAGAGCCTTCATCACCAATTTTACAGTATTTTGTAAGTCGATAAATTCAGCATCCGTCAATGCCAATAGATCTCCACAATGACGAAGCGGAAGCACCAATACATGACCGCTGTTATAAGGATATTTATTTAAAACTACCATTGAGTGCTCTGATTTATAAACACACAAAGTTTCCAAACTCATGGCATCTTGGCTGGCTGTACAGAAAACACAGCCCTCAGGCTTAACAAGTTTACGCACATATTTTAAACGATCAGGTCTAAAAAGTACGTCTCTTTCCATAGGCCAAATTTTTTTATTTATTTGAATCGATGCTGATACTGCAGATGATTTTTTTACTTTGGTCTTTACAGGAGCCACAGACTTTTTCTTTTTTAAAGATTTTTTTTGCGCTGCTTTCTTTTTAACAGCGCCTTGGCTCTTTTGAATTCCTATTTTTACAGATTTTTTTTTGGCAACTGCAGTTTTTTTTGCCACTGTCTACTCCCAGAATCCCGGCATCAACAACATAGGTTGATTTAAAAATTCAGAGCGTAAAATATGCTTAATTGTAGCATCTATATTCTGAGATACATTTGCACCGACCAAATTTTTAGCATATTCACTTAAAGAATTTAAATCATCATCTTCATTACCAGAGCCAATATCGAAAATGCTCATTTTCTTTTTCGGCACTTCAAAAAGCTCATAACTAGTGCCTAGATTTGCAAGTTCCGCAGCCAACTCAATACCATCTAGTAAAAAGCCTTCTTTATCTGCAAAACCAACTTTAACAGCAGTAGCCCCAGTAAACACTCGTCCATCAGCATACTCAGTCAAAACTTCATCGGAAAGTTTTCTTTCTTTTGCTACAGTTCCTCTGAATTGTGCATAAACTTCGTCGATCATATTTTGGAATAATTTCTTTTCATCATCTCTCATTGGGCGGTACTCAGCACCAGAGTCTTTGAATTGACCCGATTTGATAGAGTATCGAGAAACTTTTGCCCAATCATACAAACCCTGTAAGTTTGCAAACTCCATAATCACACCAATTGAACCAACCATTGCACCAGGGGCGACAACTATTTTGTCACAACCCGCAGCCGTGTAATAGGCACCACTAGCAATAACCCCTGTTGATACACAAACCACTGGTTTTTTCTGAGTGTCTCTAAATCTTTTTATTTCGGCGTACAATTCTTGAGAAGGACCCACTGCCCCCCCAGGAGAATTGATATTAATCACAACAGCTTTTACTCTTGGGTCATAGGCATACTTTTTAAAGTTTTTAAGAAACTTTTTGCCATTTAAAATAACACCGCTCATGTCCATCTGAAGAACAGTTTTATCAGAGGTAATTTTAGTAGCCCCTTCTTCCATCATTCCTGAATTCAGAGACATAAAAAAACCAATAGTAAAAAGAATTAATAAACCAATAACAAACTTTTTGAAAAAGCCTTTCACAAATCCTCCTGAACTATGAATCCATTCAAAAAAAAGGCAAAAAAAAAGGGACCCCTCTAGGGTCCCTTTTTAAGACTTAACAGTCAATAAAGACTATTGTCTACGACTCAATCTCCCTTGAAAGAGAGAAAAAATCCTATTGTTTGTCAGTCTTTACGTTTTTAAGCTGGTCAGCAAACAAGTCACCGAAAGTAGACTTAGAAGTTGCCGTTGCTTTTTTAACGTAGTCGTCAACGTCCGCTTTTGATTCACGAAGTTTAACTAGTTTAGCAGACAAACCGATCTTACGAGCGTCTTTGTCGATAGAGATAACTTCAGCTTTAACAGTTCCACCCGCTTTAACGAAATCTTCAACTGTGTTGATTTTATCAGTTGTAAGTTCAGAAATGTGGATCAAACCTTCGATATCAGACTCAAGCTCAACGAAAGCACCAAAATCAGCTGTTTTAGTTACTTTAACATCGTGTTGAGAACCGATAGCGTATTTAGCTTCGATGTTCGCCCAAGGATCAGACTCAAGTTGTTTGATACCAAGAGAGAATCTTTCGTTCTCGATGTCTACACCAAGAACAACCGCGCGAACTTTTGCACCTTTAGCAAACATTTCGTTCGGGTGATTTACACGTTTAGTCCAAGAGAAGTCAGAGATATGAACTAGACCGTCAATGCCGTCTTCGATACCGATGAATACACCGAAATCAGTAACAGATTTAACTTCACCTTCGATGATTGTACCTGGAGCATATGATTCTTTAAGCTCAACCCATGGGTTCGCTTGAAGTTGTTTCATACCTAGAGAGATACGACGATTTTCAGTGTCTACTTCAAGAACAACTACATCAACTTCTTGATCAACAGCTACTACTTGAGAAGGATGTTTTACACGTTTAGTCCAAGACATTTCAGAAACGTGGATCAAACCTTCAATACCTTCACCAAGCTCAACGAAAGCACCGTACTCAGCAAGAGATACGACTTTACCTTTAAGTTTAGTTCCTGGAGGGTAAGAAGCTTTAACAGATTCCCAAGGATCGTTGTGAAGTTGTTTCATACCAAGAGAAACACGTTCTTTTTCTTTGTCATACTTAAGAACTTTAACTTGAATTTCGTCACCAACATTCAACATTTCTGAAGGATGTTTTACACGGCCCCATGACATATCAGTGATATGCAATAGACCATCCATTCCACCTAAATCGATGAAAGCACCGTAATCAGTGATGTTTTTAACAACACCAGTAACAACTGAACCTTCAGCCATAGTGTCAAGAGTAGCATTTCTCAAGCTGTCTCTTTCTTCTTCAAGAAGAGCACGGCGAGAAAGAACGATGTTGCCACGTTTTTTATTGAATTTGATAACTTTGAATTTGAATTTTTTGCCAAGGTATACGTCCATGTTGCGAACTGGGCGTAGATCGATTTGTGAACCAGGCAAGAAAGCTTTAACACCGATATCAACGCTTAAGCCACCTTTAACTTTAGCAACAACAGTACCTTCGATAACTTCTTCGTTTTCTGCTGCCTTAGAGATATCAGTCCATGCACGAAGCATGTCTGCTTTATCTTTAGAAAGTACGATCATTCCGTTTTCGTTTTCGATACGGTCGATCAAAACTTCAACTTGGTCACCAGCTTTAACTTCACGAACACCGTCAACAATACGGAATTCATTGATAGCGATAAGGCCTTCAGACTTATAGTTGATATCTACAAGTACGTAGTCAGATTGAACTTCAACTACTTTACCTGTTACAACGTCACCGACTTTAAAGTCTTGTTCTTTCATAGACGCTTCAAAAAGGTTCTCGAAATCCCCTTTCTCAGCTTTTCCTGCCAATAGGCCTGGGTTCGCTGGAACTTTTGAATCTTCAGCATCTAGAAATGCTAGAACTTTTTGTTTTTCAAGTTCGGCTTTGTTTAATTGTTTTGTCATATCGTTTTTGGAAACCTCCCACGTAGTAAGACCTCTTGTGTCCTACCCGTACCTTTCTTCGCATCTTTGGCGAAACACTGGTTTAGCTAGCGATAGGGCTATTAGTCAAAGGAATTACGCAGGAAGACGGGCTTTTTTTCCCCCTCTTTGTCAGGGTAAAAACTCTTCTTTTTTGCTCTAGGACGGTAAGGTTTTAAAATCATGTAAAAACAAATAGTTAGATAAAGAAACAAAGAACCCCTAAATGCTCCCCCTAGACCCCTTAAGACTAAATTAGACCAAATGCACCAATACACCTGACACAAAAAAAGGTCACTAAGGGCTTTCGCCCCTTAGATTTTATCTTTCACATAGTCGTAAACTTTCTCTACGACCTGCTCTAAATTTAACTCTGTCGCATCTACAACAAAAGCCCCCTCTGGTACTGACATAGGGGCTGCTTTTCTTGTGGAGTCCTGGTGGTCACGTTCTTTTTGAGCTTTCACCATATCACTTTGATCAAGACCTAATTCGGCTGCTCTACGAGCCGCACGATGTTCACTATTTGCAGTTAAATAGACCTTCGCTTCGGCCTGAGGAAATACGACAGTCCCACAGTCACGACCTTCAGCAATCAATCCTTTATCGCTTTTGCTACAATCACGTTGTGCCTGCAACAAAGCTTTACGAACTTCTGGATAATGACTTACTCGGCTAGCAAAATTTCCAACGTCTTCGTGACCAATTTGATCAGTTACATCTTCATTATTAAAAAATACATGAGTACGATCTAACTCTAATCTGATTTGCCAAATAGGATTAGTTGTCAGCTTTGTTAAAGCATCCACATCATCCAAAGCAATTTCTAGTTGTAGGGCCGCAAACGCAAGACCACGATAAAACGCGCCCGTAGATACCCATTGCCAGCCCAGTCTTCGCGCTAATTCTCTACTTACCGAAGACTTTCCAGAGGCCGCAGGCCCATCAATCGTTACAACCGTTCCCATAATTCTCCAAAATCTATTTCAACACAGATCACTTAGTTAAATTCTATTTTTATCAAATTTTTCATCTTCGATAAAAAATAAGGAATATCTCTACAAAGGAGATATTTCTTTTAGAACCTCAGCTAATGCCTGCATTGCCGCTTCATTCTCGTGTTCTAAACCTACACTCAAACGCAAATGCGTTTTGAAACCATAGTTCAAGAGAGGCCTCATAATAATTCCACGACGTAATAGAGCTTCATTCACTTTAGAAGCGTCTCTTAAAGTGTCGAACATCACGAAGTTCCCTTGAGATAAAATGTAAGGCAGGCCTAATTCTTCTAACTTCTTGTAGAAGTAATCAAGTCCTTTCCAACAAATCTGCTGCGAACGCTCAATAAATTCTTTATCCTGCACAGCTGCATTTGCCGCCACCTGCGCTAAATCGTTGACATTAAAGGGTTTGCGCACTCGATTGTAGATCTCAATTGTCTCTGTCGGAGCAATCATGGCTCCTACTCTAAATCCGGCCAATCCATAAATTTTCGAAAAAGTTCTTAAAACAATCAAATTCTTATATTTTGAAATGTAATTTTGCGCAGACACATAGTCAGAAGCACGTACAAACTCATTATACGCTTCATCAAAAATAACCATCACATCATCACGGTTCCCAAGTTTTTCTAAAAAACTCTCTACATCTGCTTTCGGAACATAGGTTCCTGTAGGATTATTAGGATTAGAAACAAAAATAAGACGAATATTTTTCTCTGGATGTGCAAAAAAATAGTCAGCAACAGCTTTTAAATCAAACTTGTACCCCTCAGCCATTGGAACCTTGTGAATAACAGCTCTATTTGCCGGAGCAGATACTTCATAAGCATTAAATGCCGCAACAGAGGTCAAAACCCCAGAACCAGGTTCACAATAGATGCGTGTCAAAAGATCAATAAGCTCATCGCTGCCATTTCCTATAGCAAGCTGACTTGAAGGGAACCCCCAA